>NZ_JANQDG010000115.1:0-21118 GCF_029891665.1 Anabaenopsis sp. FSS-46
GTTCATGGACATCAATACCCCGTTCTCGAAACAATCTTACCGCAGCAGGGCGTACTTGCCATTCTACAAACTCCCCTAGACGATTACCTAACTTACCCAGTTGTTGACTTACCTGTTTAATCTGCTTATCAGTTGCTTGAGCTTGCTGTTTGAGAAACCGCTCTGTTTCTTGAAACCGGTGTTCTGTTTCTTGAGATCGTTCTTTTAATAACCGCTCTGTTTCTTGAAAGCGGTGTTCTGTTTCTTGAGCTTGTTGTTTAAGAAACCGCTCCGTTTCTTGAAAACTACGCTCAGTTTCTTGAAAGCGGCGCTCTGTTTCCTTTTGAGCTACAATCAACTCACCTAATAAGCGCCAAACATCATCAGGTGTGTAAGTCATGGTTGATTTCATAGGGTATGGTGTCATTATAACACCTTAACCAAATCGCCACTTAGGAAGGGGTTAAAATTTACGTTTGATGCTACACAGGAACTCAGATGAAATCCAAGGAAAGTGGGCATTTAGATCCCATAGTTTGTTACAAAGGTGAAAAAAAGATAAATGGTTTTGAATCTTATGCACTCTTAGATATTTGTGATGCCTTTTTAGAAGCAAGAAAGCATATTGACTTAGGTGAAAGGCAAAAAATAATTGCGGCACAATGTGAAATTATAATTAGAAGTTTTGCTAAATTAGGTTTGATAGCTTTAATTGATGAAGCCACTGGTTATCAATATGAAAGAGAAAGGAATGAGCTTCAAAAGCTTATAGATATTTATGTAAATGAGGAATTGCGTGCTTGGCAAAAAGTATTTCCTGATATTTATTATCAGGAAATTTTTAGATTAAGAGGTTGGGATTTTACTGTAAATGGGATAAAAAAACGCCCTGGTGTTGTTGGTACTTGGACTAATAAGTTTATTTATCAACAATTACCCCCTGGAGTTTTAGAAGAGCTTAAAAGAAAAACACCTAAAACTGAATCTGGTAATTATAGTGCAAGATTTTTTCAAAGTTTAACAGAGGATATTGGTGATCCACATCTGATGAGTCAATTACAGTCTGTTATTACTTTGCTACAAATTTCTGATACATGGGAAGAATTTATAAGTAAGTTTAATAAGCTTGTTAGTCATCGTAATGAACAGCTTACGTTGGACTTAGGTGATTTTGAGGATATACGTTAAATCTAATAATTTAGCAAAATCAACTTTTAGTAAACCATAAGTAGACTACTAATGTTATATTAGGGTAATCTACTTATGGTTTACTTATATGCCTACTGAAAATACTAATATATCAGCCTATGTTCCTCAAGTAGTCTACGACCGCTTCATCCAATTTGAAGAGGAACATGACCTTTCCATTGTCTAAGATTTGGTTTTTCTTGTTTTTTGTTAACAGCAGATTCATAATTTTGTTTTTGAATTTCTACTTCTGCAAAGGCGGAATTACTAACTTGGGCTTCAATATCATAACCTCGGCGCACATCTTGATGATGCTCCAATGCAATTAGGCGCGCGCATTCTTCAAGGGAATTTCCTAACCTGGTACTCAAACCACGTTCAAATTGATTTATCCTGATTAGTTCTGGGGGGATGATTGCGGCTTGAAATGGCTTTAACTCCCCATTAGATGAGTATCTTGATAAATATTCCCTAGCGCTAACAGGTTTTAAAATTTCTCGCCCTTTATACTCATCTATCAGACCCTTGATAAAACCTTCTAAATAACCTTTTATTGCAGCGCGAGTTTTTGAATTAATAGCTACCATATTTAAAACATCTTATGACAAAATTATTTTTAACAAAGGTTGGGCTAAATGGTAAATGACAGGAATAGAAACAGCATTACCTAATTGATGCTTGGCTGTAGTTTCATTATCTGCAATTTGGAAATTATCTGGAAATCCTTGTAATCTTGCATAATCTTGGGAGGTTAAAGGTTTATACTGATTCTTGAGATAAACTTGCTGGATAAAGTTTTGCTTATATAATTCTGGTTCCTGACATTGTATAGATATTATAGATATATAGTCTCTTGTTCCCGTAGCCGTTAAAGTTCCAATTGCATCACCATGAGGTAAATATATTTTAGAAATACCATTAATCCCTGAAGAAATTTTAGAATTTACAAACTCATAGCCTTTACCTTCAACAGCACGGAGGATACCCTTATCTACTAAAGTATTAATTTCTTCTATATATAAATTAGAAATCAAAGATTGTAATACTTCAAATTCTAAAGGGTTACCGTCTTTAGGTCCATAAATTTTTTTTCTTCTATTTCTCAATAGAGTTTTACAAATTAACTTTTCTCTTGTAGTGGTTGGTATAATATCCCAAGAATGAATTGTACTATGTCCGTCTCTAATATCGGCAAATGTAAAAAAATCATTCAACTCATCTATCTTTTGAAATCTTCCTCTAGAAGCTGGGATTTTACCATCTGGAAATAGAACTTCTGGGGGAAATTTCCTCTTGGTAAATTGAGTACGTTCCACTCCAGGGACAATATCATAAATCTTGGGGTGTTGATTCAAAGGTTGAGGAAATGTAAAACCCCAGGAGTTATGGATATTATTGTTAATACCAACAATAAATACCCTATCCCTATCTTGTGGTAAACCAAAATCATAGGAATTAAGGACTTGATATTTGACTACATAACCTGATGCTAACAAATTATCAATGATATATTCTAAACTTTTCCTATTTCTAGGCTCCGTTAAACCCTTAACATTTTCAAATATAAATGCTTTAGGCTGGTTAATTTGGACAATTCTAAAAACATCAAGCCATAATTTACCTCTTGGGTCTTCTAGTCCTTGTAATTTACCTGCTATAGACCACGGTTGACAAGGAACACCACCAACCATGATATCTATATCAAAGGGTAGCTTGTTTAAATTAGTAATATCTCCTAAATATTTTTCAGCCTTATTAGTTTCATGAATAAAATTATTTTTATAAACTCTAATAGCTTCTTTATCAATTTCTGAATATCCTAAACAAAAACCGCCCAACTCTTCGAGAGGGATTCTAAAGCCACCTATACCAGAAAAAAGGTCTAAAAATGTAAATTTTGTTTGATGTTTAATAATTTTTAGGGGTTGGAATAATTGAAATAATTCAAGTTGAGCATAAGCCTGATTTTTCATATAGCAATTCTCAATGATTCATGAACAATTTCTTTTACCTTTCCTCACTGATAATTTCTCAACTCAAATAGGATGACTATAGATATTCTGTTAATTGTCTCATCAAAGCAGACTGAAAACCTGATGGGATATCGTCCTTGAGAATGAGTAGAGACGCTCTCAAGAGCGCCTCTATCCTCAAGGTTATTCTATTCCTTCGATGCGGTCTTCGACTTCTTGGTACAACTCGCGGAGGCGGTCTAAATTCTCCTCGCTAGTTTCCCAATAACCCCGACCATTCACCTCCAACAAGGTTGAGACAATCTTGCGGAAAGAATGGGGGTTGAGATTCATCAACCGTTTTTGCATTTCTTCATCTTTGATGAAGGTTTCATTGGTATCTTCATAAATCCAGTTATCCACAGCACCAGCGGTCGCACTCCACCCGGTGGTATTTACCAACCGCTTAGAGAGTTCGCGCACACCTTCGTAACCGTGGGATAACATCCCCTCATACCATTTGGGGTTTAACAACTTAGTCCGCGCATCTAAACGTACAGTTTCCGATAATGTCCGCACCTGTGCATTAGCTGTGGTGGTATCTGCAATGTAAGATGCTGGCTTTTTACCATCACTACGCAGACTGGCGACTAACTTTGTGGGATCGGAATCAAAGTAGTGGGAAACATCAGTTAAGCTAATTTCGGAAGAGTCGAGATTTTGGAAAGTTGCATCAGCGGTTTTTAAAGTGGTTTCAAAAATCTGCCGGGATTCATCCATCACACCGGGGTTATCGGAGTTGAAAGAGAATGATTTCCGTCTCAAGTACATTTCCTGCAACTCGGCCTCACTATCCCAAGTGCTGTTTTCTACCGCCAAGTTAATATTTGAGGAGTAGGAACCAGAAGCGTTGGAGAATACGCGGGTTGCTGCTTGTCTGAGGTTAATTCCCATTTCCTCAGCTTGTTGTAAAGCGTGTTTGCGGACAAAGTTCATTTCTAAAGGTTCGTCAGCTTCCGCAGCCATTTTTACTCCTTGGTCTAGGAGGTTCATTTGGTTAATGAACAAGTCGCGGAACACACCGGAACAGTTGATGACTACATCAATTCTGGGTCGTCCCAACTCTTCTAAAGGTATTAATTCTAATTTATTCACTCGTCCTAAAGCATCGGGAACCGGACGCACACCAATCATCCACATAATCTGTGCTAGGGATTCACCGTAAGTTTTAATGTTATCGGTTCCCCAAAGGACACAGGCGATGGTTTCTGGCCATTTACCCTCATTTTCTGCCTTGTTACGTATCAACAGCCTATCTACAACGATTTTGGCTGATTGCACAGCGGCGGTGGTGGGGATAGATTGGGGATCTAGGGCGTGGATATTCTTACCTGTGGGTAGTACATCCGGGTTGCGGATGGGGTCACCACCGGGGCCAGGTAGGATATACTCACCTTCTAAACCTTGGAGTAATGCGCCGAGTTCGTTATCTGCACAAACTTGTTGTAAGCAGAATTCCAAATACTCAAATAGTGGTTTTAAAGCAGCAGCGTCAACTTGGGGATAACCTGCTTGATGTAATGCTTCTACCCAAGGTTGTTTTTTACCCATATTGAAGAAGTTCAAGCGGGAAACTAGGGAAACTCGCCCTTCCGCGTCGGTTTGTGCTTTGACGAGTGCGCCCACAGCGCCCCGGGTAGCTAGGGTGATGTCTTGTAGTAGTTGCACATCTTCTAAAACCCCTAGGTCGCTGTTTTGGTAAATATCGTCGATGTTCCGCCCGATGCTGTTAGCAATGATGCGGGGTAAGCTGAGAATTTCTTCTTCTTGACGGTCTAAACTGGCGATGTTTACCAGGGTAGCTACTGCTTCTTCGGCGGTGGGTGGTTTACCAATGATGTGTAAGCCACAAGGTAATAACCTAGATTCAATTTCCATTAACTTGCGGTAGACCCTACCAACGATTTGATCTCGCTCATCGGCGGTCATATCTTTAGCGTCGGTTTCTGGTAAGTTAATGTCTTTATCCAGGTTGACGATGCGGCATTTATCCATGATGGTGTTGACAATGGGAATACCGCGACCACTGTCTTTTAAGGTTTGGTAGGAAGCTATTAACTCGCTGAGTTCTTTCAAACCTTTATATAAACCGGCGTTTTCAGCGGGTGGGGTGAGGTAAGAAATTGTTTCAGCGTAACTACGCCGTTTGGCGATGGTGGCTTCACTGGGGTTATTAGCTGCGTAATAATACAGGTTAGGAATTGTGCCAATTAAGTTATCTGGGTAACAGTCTCCAGACATCCCCATTTGCTTACCCGGCATGAATTCCAAGGAGCCGTGAGTACCAAAGTGCAGCACTGCATCTGCGCCCCAAATCCGTTCTAGGTAGGTATAGAAAGCTGCAAAGCCATGGTGTGGGCTGGCGGAACGGGAGAACAATAGGCGCATGGGGTCACCTTCGTAACCAAAGGTGGGTTGTACGCCGATGAAGACGTTACCAAATTGTTTACCGTAAATTAGCAGGTTCTGCCCATCGCTGTTGAGGTTTCCGGGGGGTGGTCCCCAGTTTTCTTCTAGGCGTTGAGAGTAGGGGGTAAGTGCTTCATATTCTGGTACTGACATCTTGTAGGCGATGTTCAGTTCTGGGCTTGCATACTGGGCTTGAGCATCGTGGATGACTTCTTCCATCAATGCTTGGGCGCTTTCGGG
This sequence comes from Anabaenopsis sp. FSS-46, assembly GCF_029891665.1. Classification (NCBI taxonomy): domain Bacteria; kingdom Bacillati; phylum Cyanobacteriota; class Cyanophyceae; order Nostocales; family Nodulariaceae; genus Anabaenopsis; species Anabaenopsis sp. FSS-46. The sequence goes on from NZ_JANQDG010000115.1 coordinate 5,829, forward strand.
GATGTTTTGCACATCGTAGCCGTTGTTTCTTAGCCCTTTTAATGCTTCGTAGATGGAGCCGAATACATCTAGGTAGGCGGCGGTACCGACGTTACCTTTATCTGGGGGGAAGCTGAAAACGGTGATGGCAACTTTTTTTTCTAGTTTGGGCTTGCGGCGCAGGTTAGCCCATTTTAATGCCCGTTGTGCTACTGCTTCTACTCTATCTTGCAGGGCGATCGCTTTACCTGTAGCTCCATCTCTACCTGAGAGAATGATTGGCTCAATGGCTCCATCTAATTCGGGGATGGCAATTTGTAAGGCTACTTGTATGGGATGTAAGCCTAAATCACTATCTAACCATTCTTCGGTAGTTTGGAATACTAAGGGCAATGCCACCATGTAAGGACGATTGAGGCGTTTTAGGGCTTCAATGGCCTTGGGATGGTCTTGTCTGGCGGGGCCACCTACCAAAGCAAAACCAGTCAGAGAGACGACTGCATCTACTAAGGCGTTTTTGGTAGTTGGTTCGTAGAAGTAAGCATCTACGGGTTTAGAGAAGTCCAACCCACCAGCAAACACAGGAATGACTTTTGCACCGAGTGATTCTAATTCCTGGACTATGGCTACATAATGAGCATCATCACCAGTAACTAGGTGGGTACGTTGTAATACTAATCCTACACAAGGAGCTAAGGGATCTTTGAGATCGCCGGAAATGTCCTTGCGGGCTGTATACCAATTCAGGTATTCTTTGACATCCTCAAACATTGTGGTTGCCAAAGGATGCCAAATACCCATATCCGGGTAGACAACTGGCGCTTCATATGTAGGAGATGCAAAGTTTTTTTTGTCTACATCTTTTAATACATATTTATCAGCTAGCATCAGCAAGAAGTTTTCCAGGTTTTCTGGTGAACCTCCCAGCCAATACTGAAAACTGAGCATGAAGTTTCGCGCGTCCTGTGCCTTTTCCATTGGCAGGAATTTTAATACTTGGGGTAAGGTCCGCAAGAGCTTTAACATTCCGTCTTGGAAACCCGCCCCTGATTTCTCCTTGCGTTTGCGCATGAATTGAGCGATCGCACTCTTGGATTGTCCCAACTGTGCTAAAGAAAAGCTGCCCATTTTATTCAGGCGCATTACTTCTGGCATTGATGGGAACACTACCGCTACATCCAGGCGATCGCGGTATGGTTCAACGGCAGCAATTACTTTCTGTGCTAAGTCTTCTATGAAAATAAGTGAAGCGATAAAGATATTAGCAGTTTCCATATCCCGTTTGAACTCTTCATAGTTCTCTGGGTCTCGGAGTTCCTCGATCAAATACCCGCTCACCTCAATGGCTAGATTGGGGTTGTTCGAGTTAATCGTGCTAACAGCTTGCGACAATGCACTTTGATACTGGGACTCAAGCACGACATAGACCACCTTGATTAAATTACGTCCGCGTAAGTTATCAGGCGCAATATGTCTAATGGTGGACTTGACGTGGGTGAACATGCAGATAGGCTCCTTGTGATGCGTGTTCTCTAACTGAAGTTCTCAGCGACATCTGCCGCCAGAGTTACTTCTTTTTTTCGGCAATATTAATTTTTTATCAGAAAAACCTTGACCTTTGAGCATTTTTTGGGCTTTATGACACAAATCGATATAAAAAAATAAATATTTATTTATAAATCTTGACAAATCACAAAAGTGTTTACTCACATTTTTGTAACAAAATCGTAATATTTACCGATTGGCGACTCAGAACTAGAATGACTAGAGACCAATCACCAATCACCAATGAGTAAACCAGTTGATATATTAGTTCTCTCCAATGGACCTGGGGAGGTAACTACATGGGTGCGTCCATTTGTCAAGTCTTTGCGGCAAAAATTAGCGGATAATCCTTGTGTGGTGAGGATTTCTGTAGTTTTGTCACCTTGTCCAAATGCTAGCGGTAAAGAAGCAGCGATCGCCCTTTCCTATCCAGAAGTGGATAGAGTACAAGCAGCAAAACATTTTTGGCCGTTCTTGCTGTGGGGAAAAACTGCCGAAAATTGGGACTGGGGCGATCGCGGTGTGGTAGTTTTCCTAGGTGGCGATCAAATTTTTCCCCTGGTCATTGGCAAAAAACTGGGATATCGCACAGTGGTGTATGCTGAATGGGATGCACGTTGGTATCATTGGATTGACCGGTTTGCAGTCATGCAGTCGAAAGTTACCCAAAAAGTCCCCCCAAAATATGCCCATAAATTTACAGTTGTGGGAGACTTAATGGTAGAAGCGCAGAGACTCGAGCAAGTTTTAACTCCCAACTCCTCCCCAAACACAGAAATAATTGGTTTACTCCCCGGTTCCAAAAGCGCAAAATTAGCTCAAGGTGTCCCATTATGCTTGGCTATTGCTGAATATATTCACGCCCGAAGACCCCAAACCAGATTTATAATTCCCCTAGCGCCGACATTGGATTTACAAACCTTAGCAAGTTTTGCTGATGCAAAAAACAATCCTTTTGTCAAGGTATTTGGTAGTTCCCCCGCTGTTTTAGTGGAATCAGAGCATCCCACCCTCAAAACAGAGAAAGGTTTATCTGTGGAACTGTGCAGAGAAAATCCCGCCTATGAATTATTATCCCACTGCAGCATCTGCTTAACCACCGTAGGGGCAAACACAGCCGAACTGGGGGCTTTAGCTGTACCGATGATTGTTTTGATACCAACACAACAACTTGATGCTATGCGTTCTTGGGATGGTTTACCGGGATTATTAGCTAATTTACCAGGGTTGGGTTCCACCTTTGCTAAGGTGATTAACTGGCTGGTATTGAGTCGTAAAGGTTTATTAGCATGGCCCAATATCTGGGCACAAGAAGAAATTGTACCAGAACTAGTGGGCAAAATCCAGCCCCCAGAAATAGGAGAAATGGTTTTAGATTTTTTGACTCATCCAGAAAAATTAGCGGCAATTCGGGATAAACTACGTAATGTTAGGGGAGAAAGTGGTGCTGCGGATAAACTAGCACAAATTGTCACAGAAGAGATAGAAAATTCATATATATAACTCAAATATAGCCTTTTTCAGGCTAATGAAGTACACATCAATTGCCTATTCCCTATTCCCTGTTCCCTGTTCCCTGTTCCCTGAAACTAAACAAATTTGTACCTCACGAGCATGGGAAATGCTATAACACTACTTATTAACACTAAACATGAATGTTCCTGTAAGTATTATTCGACTGGTTGAGCATTTTCACCAGCAAATAGATTTATATAAAGCAGGTGGGTTAAACGAAACACAAACTCGGATTCAATTTATTGATCCATTTTTTGCGTCCTTGGGATGGGACATGAGCAATGAACAACAAACTACAGATATTTACCAAGATGTTGTTCATGAAGATAGTTTAAAAATTAGCCATACTCAAAAAGCCAAAGCACCAGATTATAGTTTTCGGGTGGGGGGAGTAAGAAAGTTTTTTGTAGAAGCGAAAAAACCTGCTGTAAATGTAGGGACAAATATTAGTGCTGCATTTCAACTCAGGCGTTATGGATGGTCAGCTAAATTACCCCTAAGCATTCTCACAGATTTTGAGGAATTTTCCGTTTATGATTGTCGCCTGATGCCCAATAAAAATGATTCAGCATCTCAAGGCAGAGTTAAACATTTTCATTATACAGAATATATAGAAAAATGGGCAGAAATTTATCAACTATTTTCTAAAGAAGCGGTCTTAAATGGTGCTTTAGAAAAATTTGCTGAAACTCAAGTAAAAGCCGGTATCACTGTTGATAAGGCTTTTTTACAGGAAATTGAAACTTGGCGAGAAAATTTAGGCGCTAATATTGCTTGGCGCAACCCAGAAATTGAGCAACGAGAGTTAAACTTTGCTGTCCAAATCACCATTAATAGAATAGTCTTTCTGCGGATTTGCGAAGATAGGGAAATAGAAAATTATCAGCAGTTATTTAACTTATTAAAATTTCATAATATTTATCAAGAGTTAGGGCGTTTATTTATTAGTGCTGACTATCGTTATAATTCTGGGTTATTTCACTTTCAACAGGAGAAAGGAAGGGAAGCACCCGATGATTTTACGCTCAATTTGGTAATAGAAGATTATCCCTTGAGGGCTATTATTAAAAAACTCTACCCCCCAGAAAGTCCATATGAATTTTCTGTAATTCCTGTAGAAATTTTAGGACAAGTTTATGAGCAGTTTCTAGGTAAAGTGATTACTTTATCTGCAAGTCGCCAAGTAGTAATAGAAGATAAACCAGAAGTTAGAAAAGCCGGGGGTGTTTATTATACTCCTAGTTATATTGTGGATTATATTGTTAAACATACCATTGGTAAGGCATTAGAGGATAAGAAACCGGAAAAAGTTCAGGATATGACAATTATTGACCCTGCTTGTGGGTCTGGTTCTTTTTTAATTGTCGCTTATCAATTTTTATTAGATTGGTATTTACAGCAATATCTGCAAAACCCCAAGAAGTACAAAAGTAAAATTTATCAAGTTAGCGGTAATACTTGGCGGTTAACTGCGACTGAGAGAAAACGCATTTTATTAACTCACGTTTATGGTGTAGATATTGACCAACAAGCAGTGGAAACAACTAAGTTATCTTTGTTGTTAAAGGTCTTAGAAGGTGAGTCAGGTGAAACTATTACCAAACAGTTAGAATTTTTAAACCAAAGGGCTTTACCAGATTTAGATAATAACATTCAGTGTGGTAACTCTTTAATAGATGGAAAATTTTATCACAATAATCAGCTTAATTTATTAGATGAAGATACAGCTTATCGAGTTAATGTGTTTGATTGGGAAACAGCTTTCCCGGTAATTATGAACCGAGGGGGGTTTGATGTAGTTATTGGTAACCCTCCCTATATTCGCATTCAAGCTTTAAAGGAATGGGCTACTTTGGAAGTAGAATTTTATAAGGAACAATATGTTTCTGCTAGTAAGGGAAATTATGATATTTATGTTGTTTTTGTCGAAAAAGGACTAAATCTGTTAAGAAAGGATGGGCGTTTGGGTTTGATCTTACCCCATAAGTTTTTTAATGCTCAATATGGAGAATCTTTAAGAAAATTAATTGCTAAAGGTCAATACCTGGAAAAAATAGTTTACTTTGGTGATCAACAAGTTTTTCCTAAAGTATCAACTTATACTTGTTTGCTTTTCTTATCTAAGACAAATAAATCAGAAGTTACTTTTATTCAAGTACAGGATTTATTAGAGTGGGTTACTGATGACAGTATTGAAAAAATCAGCCTTATTCAACAATCTTTTATTAGTACAACCTGGAACTTTAGCAAATTTAATAACGCCTTATTCTTTGAGAAGTTCAATGATCATAGATTCGTCAGTTTAGGGAAAATAAAAAATAATATTTCCCAAGGTATTAGAACCAGCGCGAATGAAGTATATGTTGTAGATTTTATTTCTCAAACCAGAGATAACTTACTAGATGTGTATTCTAAATCTTTAGATAAAGTAATTACAATTGAATCAAGTTTAACTTGTCCTTTTCTGCAGGGTAAGGAAATTAAAGCCTATCAGCTTTTATATTCCAATAAGTTATTGATTATTCCTTACGAAATAGTAAACGGACAAGTTAATCTGATAAATGAAAATAAACTCTGTAATAATTATCCGCTAACTCTTGATTATCTCATCCAAAATCAAATCAAATTAGAAAACCGAGAAAAAGGTAAGATGCTTGGATCAAGTTGGTATGGTTATACAAGAAATCAAAATATAGAGTTGATGAGATATCCTAAAATACTAGTACCTGATATTGCCATTAAAGCATCTTTTGCCTTAGATGAAAGAGGAGAGTATGCTTTTACTAGTGGTTATGGAATTACACTGAAAAATGATGTCAATGAGTCTATTAAATATATTTTAGGATTACTCAATAGTAAGTTATTAGATTTTTACTTCAAGAATATTAGCACCACAATTCGTGGTGGGTTTTTCCGTTATTTTACTCAGTTTGTTGAACAGCTACCAATCCGCAGGATTAATTTCGAGAATTTATCAGAAACAAATCTTCACAATCAAATGGTTAGACTGGTTGAACAAATGTTGTTTTTGCATGAACAGCTAAATCAAGCTCAAACACCACCAGCTAAAAGAAGAATTAAACAACAACTTAATGCTACAGATAGACAGATTAATCAGTTGGTGTATGAACTCTATGAATTAACTGATGAGGAAATAGCTATTGTGGAAGGGTCATTCGTCTAATTCCCCACTTTGGCGAGCTAGTTCATAAATAGCAGAAATAATACAAGCCATTATACCTATGCTGATGCCCCAGCTACGTCCTAAGCTAATTTCTAGAAACCAGTTGGATAAACCGCCAATTACTAGAAAGGGAATGATGCTAAATAGTGAAGCGTAAAAGGCGTTTTGAGATTCTCTGGCTTGGCGTGTTTTTTCAAATTCTTGTTGACTGATGTAAAGCGATCGCTCGGCGAAGTTAAACCATTTACTGAGCAGTTCTATTATTGTATCACGCAGTGGGGAAAATATCAAGTATAGCGCCAATGACCACAGACAGGTTCCGGCGATGGCGATTTTGTCTATCTGAAAATGGAAAGGAAAAATTTCATTAATCATAGCTGGGGATGTCCTGCGGGTGGCAAAGTTAACTATAAGTTGACCTTTTAAGCAATTTTAAGCCTAAAACCCCGCAGAATTTTTTTTATTGCCAAAAATCAATGGACTGCTCTTTCTTTAAGCCTTGGGGAAGTCTCTTGGGGGGATGGGGGGCTTGCCACTGCAATCGTCTCTGCCAAAAGAGAATTACAATTTTGATGATCTATCCCTGTGGCTAGGGATTAATCTGGCGATCGCTTTATACAAATATACGGAACTGCGATCGCTTCCCTAATTAATCTTCTTTGCGGTTGGGTTGTGATGGTGATTTACTCAACAGAAACCACCATAGCTCTAACGCAATTAAAGCGACACCACCAATAGTTACACCAACTTTCAAGGCCAAAGGTTGCGACCTAGGGTGAAAATCATTAGTTTCCCCTGATGAATGAGTTGGTATTGTTGCTGATGCTGTTCCTAGGGATAGACCCAAAGCCGCCAGACTAGCCCAAAGTATATTTTTATTGAACATAGTTGAAGTTATTGTACACCTCCAGAGATGATTTTTGGTTTAAATTTCCGCAATCTCAAGGCATTGGTGACCACAGAGACGGAAGATAAAGCCATTGCAGCGCCTGCAAGAATCGGATTTAGCAACCACCCAAAGAAGGGAAAGAGAATTCCCGCAGCGACCGGGATACCTATGATGTTGTAAATAAAGGCAAAGAAGAGATTTTGGCGGATATTGCCAATTGTAGCCCGGCTAAGTTGAATTGCCGTCACAATTCCTTGTAAATCTCCAGAAATCAGAGTAATATCACTCGCGGCGATCGCCACATCTGTTCCTGTACCAATCGCAATACCCACATCTGCTTGTGCGAGTGCAGGTGCATCATTAATACCATCACCTACCATCGCCACAATTTTAGATTTACCATCGCTTTGGAGGGATTGAATTATGGCGGCTTTTTGATCTGGGCGTACCTCTGCAAAAACTCTCTGGATACCGACTTCTTGGGCGATCGCCTCCGCAGTTTTACTGTTATCTCCAGTCAGCATTACCACTTCTAATCTAAGTTTCTGTAGTATTTTAACTGCTGCTGCTGAGGAAGGTTTCAGAGCATCAGCAATACCCATCACTCCTTCTAGAACACCATCTACAGCTATTAAAATCACAGTTTTACCCCCAGCTTCCCAGACTTGTTTATATTCCTGGAGGGAGTGATTATTAATTCCCAGTTCTGTCAACCAGCGTTCTGTACCAATTTGTACTAAGCGGTCTGACACCACACCTTGAACGCCACTACCAGGGACAGCTGCAAAGTCATTACACTCAATTAAACTCACCTCTTGGGATTGGGCATATTTTACCACCGCATCAGCCAAGGGATGCTCCGAATTTCGCTCTACAGCAGCAGCTAACTGTAAAAGCTGTAGTTCATTGTGGTTAGCAGTACCCTTCACACAGACAAAATCGGTAACTGTGGGATTCCCTTGAGTTAAAGTTCCGGTTTTATCCAAAACAATGGTGGTGATTTTGTGTGCTAGCTCTAGGCTTTGGGCATCTTTAATTAAAATACCATTTTCCGCACCTTTACCAGTGCCCACCATAATTGAAGTGGGAGTCGCTAAACCCAAAGCGCAGGGACAAGCTATAATCAGTACACCCACTGTGGTCATGATTGCTAGGGTAAAGTTACCCATGAAGTTAAACCACATCACAAAAGTGGCGATCGCGATCGCAATTACAGCAGGTACAAACCATCCTGTAACCTGATCTGCTAATCTTTGAATTGGCGCTTTAGAACCCTGTGCTTGCTGCACAAGTTTGACTATTTGCGCCAAAAAAGTATCCTTTCCCACTCGTGTTGCTCGAAACTGAAAACTACCAGTTTTGTTAATAGTCGCCCCAATTACCTCATCACCCGGTTGCTTTTGCACTGGTAAGCTTTCACCAGTAACCATGGACTCATCCACCGTAGAAATACCAGTAATCACCTCACCATCTACAGGAATCTTTTCCCCTGGACGCACCACAATCACATCATTAATTTCCACCTCGGTAATAGAAATATCCATTTCTACACCACCACGGATAACCCTAGCATTTCTGGGTTGTAGTCCCATCAGTTTATGAATAGCTTCCGAGGTTTTTCCCTTAGCGCGATGCTCTAACAACCGTCCCAGCAAAATTAAAGCAATTACAGTTACCGAAACCTCATAATATACATGAGGGATTATACCCTGAGCCGTAAAAAATCCCGAAAACAGAGTCACAAACAAAGAATATAGATATGCAGCACTTGTACCCACTGCCATCAGGGTATCCATTGTTGCTGTATGGTGCTTGAGGGCTTTCCAGCCATTCACATAAAAACCCCAACCACACCAAAACTGTACTGGGGTAGTCAACAGTAACTGTACCCAATAATTATGCAGAAATTCGGGAATAAACCAGAAATTTAACCCTGTCATCATGGGTATGGAACCCACAAAAATGATTATAGCGATCACACCCGCCACAATCACCTTGCGGCTAATTTCCTGTTCCGCGGCTAACTTAATTGCTGTGTGAGTATCATCTTCTCCAGTCAGTATGTCTTCTGAAACCTGGTAAGAAGAGTATCCCGCAGCATCGATGGCGCTTTGGATAATCTTTAAATTAGTACGTGTTCGATCATAATTGATTGTAGCCTGTTCAGCAGCAAAGTTAACATTGCAGTCAATCACCCCTGGAATCAAGCGAATTGCTTGGTCAATGTTGTTTGCGCAGGAAGCGCAACTCATACCCCGGAGTTTAAGCGTGAGAGTATCCATGCTCAGTCAATCACTTTTGCTAGTGTAGCCTATCCAGTCAAAGTTGCATCCAATTGATGAATGCAACTTCATCCGCTCAAACACATTTAGTTTAGATGTGGAAATTACATCAAACGCTTATACCCTAGGCATCTGAGCCGGTATAATCAGTTTTAAGCAGCTGGATAGCCTGCAGCAGCTAAAGCATTCTTAATTGATGCTTCCGATGCTTGAGTTTCTACGCTCACAAATTTGGTTTGGGGGTCAGCCTCAATCGTAGCATTGGCATCAACTGCTTTTACTGCATTAGTAATATTGTTGGCACAAGCAGAACAAGCCATATTGGGAACTGTGAGTTTGAGTGTCATAGGTTTACAGTATGGAATCAAAGAACTATCAAGATTTAGCTTGTATCTGCTGAATATCAGTCGTAAAGCTAATTCAGCCATTGCTAATTTGTGGGGAATCCTCTTTTCATGGCTTTAGGGATGCTTTTGACTGTCATCAGCTATTAAGTTTGGCTTTTATCTTATATCCATCCTAAACTCTCCAGCCAGCTAGAGAGTCTATCATAGTTTACAACTCTTTAAATTCTTTTCCGTCCCCATGTCATGGTATCAATATAATAATGCCATATAATAATGCCATATATTTATTTAGTATTTAATTATACTCAAAATTTCACCGCCAAAATTTCATCTTCCGGCTGATATAAGCTGATATAAATTCTCAGGAAAAAAGGCTTGGACAAGCCAAGCCCTTATGTATACCAAGCATTTACTACACCAATAATAATTTAATAGTTCTATACCTTTAGTTCATCCTCCTAAAGGATGTGTTCAAATAGTCTCAAAGCTGATAAATAAGCAATTATTAATCATAAAAAAAGGTTTGGCTGTGAACCAAACCTTGATTATTGCTGTGCTTAACAACGTACTAACTTACAATTTAAGAAAACTTTTTCTCAACTTCATCTTCCTGCGGCCAGTAGAATATTAGGTTCAATTTATATTTGGCATTTCATTCATATATTAAAAGCACGAAAAAGGCCTGAACTAGAGCCAGACCTTTATATATACCAGGTGTTTACCATATTTAGCCAATTTATATATAAACTGATTATAATTCATCTGCCTTCAAGCAGTATACAAATTATATTAAATATGCTAAATATCATATCTATAAACATGGTATCATTATCCACAATAGATAGGCAGTCATCAAAAAATTACTCATACCCTGGTGAGATGTCATCTATCTGTAACCAACATCTCAAAAGAAAACCCTGGCCTTAACTCCAGGGTAGTTATATGTTTTTCAGGCATTAACGAACTGAATAATAACAGCATAAATAAATTATTTATAATACCTATCGATATATACAAAAAACCGACATTTATGATATAATGCTAAAATCGTTTTTCAATGCACTAAAGCATAAACCCAGAGCTAAATTGAAAACACACAAAAGAGGCTTGAGCATTAGCCAAGCCCACATTCAGCAAGAGTTTACCATGTATTATCACTGTAAATGTACTTTTGTGTAAATTTCATCTATCTATAGGTTAGATATAAGCAATACCATAACTGAAATATATCAGCATAAAAAAGGTTTAGCACTCGGCTAAACCTCCATAGAAAGCAGTTAATCGACACACTAATTTTAATTTAAACCTGCTAATTATTCAGGTCATCTTCCTAGGGAATGTGTGCAAATATTTTTTAATATGATATGGCATGACTGCGACAAACACGATGGAGAATTAAAGGTAAATTTTAGAGTGGGTCGGTTACCCCTAATTTCTATCCTTTTAAAGCCTCAAATCCTTATATTTACTGTATAAACAGGCTCTAAATTACAGCCTATGTTGAGAATCTGGTATTTTATTGTAAAGTTAGTATATTTATTTACTGTTTAACCAGGAGGATAAATTAAAATACTAATATAAAAAATTACTTATAGTACATAAAGGGTTTTTCAGGGTAATGAAGTACACACCAATTCCCTATTACCTATTCCCTGTTCCCTGAAACTAAAAAACTTTTTACCTCACAAGCATGGAAAATGCTATATCTTGAGAAAAGCCTCCAGGGTTTTAGAGACTGACTAGTGAGCAAAATAAATAAAATAAATAAAATAATAGTTGCTTTCCTGTAAGATATGTGCTAAGTTAAGTAATCGTGTGGTTAAGGACGTATAGCTCAGTTGGTTAGAGCGCTACGTTGACATCGTAGAGGTCACTGGTTCGAATCCAGTTACGTCCATAGTTAATGAAAATATCCCGGAGATCATATGAGCGTATCTCATAGCCGGGTTAAATTCTCAAAGGCGCATATTCAGAAGATATTACCCTCAGCAATACCGTGTGATTACTGGTATTTCCCAGGGGCGATCGCCTGTTTTGAGAACTGTTTTACTCTTCCTCATCAATCTCACCAATAGCGTCATCAAACTTGTTGATAATTTCCAATAATTCCGTTTAGAAATATCTTTGTAGTAGGCATAGAAAGCCTGACTATCTCTAGCGGAATGCTGGGTTTTATACATCTGGTTATAGTCCGCAATAAATTCGTTTAATTTGTTGCAGCTATGACTGCGGTTACTGGTATCGGTTTGGTTGGTAACTTGACATTGATTTTGACACCAATGCTCAGTGTTGATAAATTCTAGGTAAAAGGTTGTACCATCGTCGCGGTTGAGTTCCATTTTATCCCGGAGGCGTTTAGCGCGATCGAATACGTTACCTTTATCTAGGTGGTTGAGGATGGTTTTAAATTCGGTGTCGCTGAGTTGGATACCGTTATATTTTTCCAGTTGGGTTTTCAGGTTGGCTTTGAGGTCTTCAGCGTTGCCAATGGTGACAGGTTCATAGCCTAATGTGGTTAGGCGTTCAATTAACTGTTGTTCTAATTCAGCTTCAGATTGAGTCATAGCTTAATTCTCGTTAGGCATAATGACGGAAATTGGTTGGTTGCGCTGCTTTCGATAAATGGTAAAGTCACTATCTAGGGTTAGAATTTGGCTATCTTCGTACATTTCGCTCATTCTGACTAAACAGGCATCAGCTAGAGACATTGGTACTGAAGCATAGCGTTTCATTAGGTTTTCTATGGCTTCAATTTCTTGGTTGAGGATAAAAGGGATAATGATATGACCTTGTTGAATCAGTTTTAGAATAGTTTCTTGTCCATTATGAATCCTTTGGGCGAGGAAACAGGCTTCTGTAATTACGGCCTCATTAGTTAAGATAGGGGTGCTGATTTGAGCGAGTTGGGAAACTGCCCAAGGGTGAAATTTATCTTTGGGCATCAGGTAAGCAATTAAAACTCCTGTATCTAAAATTGTGGTTCTAGTCATGATTGGCCAAATTTTTCTAGATACTGAGGATTATGGGAAAGGTCTTGAAGATTGCTGTCAAGACAACCGATAAATTCTTTAGTCGCTGCTGCGAAGGATGTTTTGGGGGTTTCTGTTGCAGTGGGTGTTTGCTGATCAGGGGTTTGACTTGATTGAAATTCCAGAAATTCTACAAATTCAATCACTTTTTTTTGTTGTTCGGGGGGGAGTTGTTGAATTTTTTGAATGGCTGTTTCTAGGGTGAGCATATTGGTTAATGGATAGTAGGTAATTTGGTAATACTTCTATTATTCCCCATTCTCTGGTTCAAGATTTAAACCGCGATAGATTTGTTCAAGGGGAAAGTTAAGATTAATGCTTTTAAGTTGGATGGTGTCACCTGGTTTGTAGTTGATAATTAACCAGTCTCCAGCCTCGTTTTTATGATAAAGGTCAATTTCCATGCTGGTGGAACTGACCAGCAGATAATCTATTAAGGCTGGATTATTTTTATACATTCTAAATTTACCACCTCTGTCATAAGCTTCGCTAGTTTTTGATAAAACTTCAACTATTAAGCAGGGGTAGGTAATATATTGGGTATTGGTTTTGTCGCGATCGTCGCAGGTGACGCTAACATCTGGGTAAGTGTAGTTATTAGTACCTAAAATATTAACTTTGAGGTCTGAGTTACCTGTTATGCAACTACTAGCGTCTAAATGGGTATCAAACATAGTCGTAAATCTAATAGCAATGCGGCTATGATTGACGCTACCGCCACTCATGGCGTAAACTTGGCCGTTGATATATTCGTGTTTTTCTAGTTGTTTTTCTTCCCATGCAAAGTATTCTTCGGGGGTGAGGTGGGGGGTGTTTTCTTTAGCTGCAATCATTTTCTTTGAGTAATTGGTAATGGGTAATACTTTTATTTTATTTGTTCTATCTATGCCATTAGAGCATTTCCCATGCTCGTGAGGTACAATTTTTTTTAGTTTGAGGGTACAGGGAATAGGGAATAGGGAATTGGTGTGTACTTCATGAGCCTGAAAAAGGCTATATAATAAATAATATCAATTTAATTTTTGTAGGTTGGGTTGAGGAACGAAACCCAACATTTACCAGCATTTGTTAGGTTTCACTTCGTTCAACCCAACTACTCAATACTATGTATCATCTGTGTAAACATGGGTAACCGCACTCAAAACAGCAAAGATGTATAATTATTTATATATTTTCTTGTATAATTTTTCTTAGCCATAAATAACCAGCCCATGGTGTGAATCTATGCGTCAATGTCTTAACCCGGAGTGTCTCCACCTTAACCTGGATACTTGCCAATATTGCCAAAAGTGTGGTAACAAGTTACTCCTACGAGAAAGGTATAGCCCCCAGTCAATTTTAGGACAAGGGGGTTTTGGTCGGACATTTCTAGCCATTGACGAAGATAAACCCTCAAAACCCTATTGTGTCATTAAGCAATTCCTCCCCCAAGCCCAAGGAACAGACAGTATAGAAAAGGCTTCCCAATTATTTGCACAAGAAGCAGAACGTTTAGAAGAACTGGGTAAACATCCCCAAATTCCCGAATTAATGGCTTATTTCACCGCCGATAATCGTCAATATTTGGTTCAGGAGTTTGTCAAAGGGGAAACCCTACAAGCGGAATTAGATCAAACCGGGGTGTTTGCAGAACAGCAAATAGGAGGATTATTAATAGAACTGTTGCAGATATTCAAGTTTGTCCACAGTCAGCAGGTAATTCACAGAGATATTAAACCAGAGAATATCATTCGCCGCAGTAGTGACAACAAGTTATTTTTAGTAGACTTTGGCGCTGCGAAGGTGGTACAAACCAAACAACGCACAGCTACAGGGACAATTATCGGGTCAGCGGAATATTGCGCCCCTGAGCAGTCTATGGGGAAAGCTATATTTATCAGTGATTTATATAGTTTAGGTTTCACCTGTCTGCATTTATTAACAGGAGTTAGCCCCTTTAATTTATATGATCCGATGAATGCAGAATGGGTATGGCGAGATTTCTTGAATGGGAATGTTGTTAGTGATGAGTTGGGTAAGATTTTAGAAAAGTTAGCAAATCCTGTACCCAAGCTGCGTTATCAGTCTGTGGAAGAGGTGATGACTGTTTTGAGTCCTGTTTTTTCCCCTGTCCCTTCCAGGGGAGAGGGAATAACCCCACCACCTCATACCCCCTGTCTACACACAACCCTCACCGGACATTCTGGCTCGGTTTATAGTGTAGCATTTAGCCCGGATGGTCAAACCCTAGCTAGTGGGAGTGTGGACAAGACTATCAAACTCTGGGATGTCAAGACAGGTAAGCTCCGTTACACCCTCAGAGGACATTCTGGCTCGGTTAGGTCTGTAGCATTTAGCCCCGATGGTCAAACCCTAGCTAGTGGGGGTGGGGACTGGACTATTAAACTGTGGGATGTAAAGACGGGTAAGTTCCGCGACACCCTCAGTGGACATTCTGGCTCGGTTTGTTCTGTAGCATTTAGCCCGGATGGTCAAACCCTAGCTAGTGGGGGTGATGACAAGACTATCAAACTCTGGGAT
>NZ_JANQDG010000116.1:0-6935 GCF_029891665.1 Anabaenopsis sp. FSS-46
GGAACTTCAACGCATTACCTCTTAGTGATGCTGAGATAGAAGCACAGATTGCTGAAATGACAGGTACTAGTGGGAACTTCAACGCATTACCTCTTAGTGATGCTGAGATAGAAGCACAGATTGCTGAAATGACAGGTACTAGTGGGAACTTCAACGCATTACCTCTTAGTGATGCTGAGATAGAAGCAGAGATTGCTGAAATGATAGGTACTAGTGGGAACTTCAACGCATTACCTCTTAGTGATGCTGAGATAGAAGCAGAGATTGCTGAAATGATAGGTGTTGAAGATAGAGCCAACCTACCAAATCGAAAACTACTAGGTGGGAGAGATGAGATTTAATCCGCACGATCGCGCGATCGCAATTAATCTCTCCGAAGAATGTTTTTATAATTACCCATACCCAGGAATAGATCCCTTCCTAGAAGCGGATCTACTTCATGGGTGGATGTTTAAACAAGTAGTTAAGTGGGACAGAGTTATTTATGGCAGGTGGGATTATTGGATAGATTGTGCTTATGACAATATCAAAAAAAGACAGTCGCCAGAATACTGCCATAAATTTAACCGAATCCCTGAGATTGATTTTTTGGAGCCGAATTACAATCTTCCTGGGACACAGATGCTGAAATATTGCTTAGTTAATATTCCTCATCCCAGGATACGCGACAGCAAAAAAGATATTACACATTTTCGTTATTTGGTCGATTGGATATTATTTGGATTGGGAGATAAGGCCTGCAACAAACTTCCAGTAGAACCAGAAGGGTGTGATGGTGCAAGTAATAGACTTTTCCAATTATTTAGCGTCCCTCATTTTATGGTTCACCCGCAGTTGAATAGAATTGATAGACTGCGTCGCAGCAGTTAATGTGGTGTGGGTAATTGATTTTGTATTTCCTGAGAGGCTTGAATGTGGTGTTCTACAAAATTCTGATCCCGCAAAATTTTATAGAGATTAATATTGTGTTCTAGTAAACAGGCGTGTCCACTGTCAGGTAACACAGCTAACTTGGTGTTAGGTAAAATATTTACTAAGCGTTCGGCTTCCTCTAAGGATGGCAAAAGGCGATCGCCAGCACCAGCAATCAGCAAAACTGCTTGAGTTAGTTGGCGTAACTGGGCTTGAGTGACGTTAAATTCCTTGAGTAAAGACAATCGCCAAGTAACTGTGGCTGGGGGTACAGACCGCATGGTTTTGAGTAGTTCGTGGCGCAAATGGCGGGGAATGCGTGGTAAGGATGCTAAAAATGGCAATAACCCTAGTGTGCCAAGATCATAAAAGGATTCTGGAACTAAGTAAGTTAGTTGGGATGTCCAAGTTAACCAAGGGCGCAGATGAAAGGCTGATGCTGGGTTAATCAAGATAATCCGCTTAAATAATTGTGGTGCTTGGGTTGCTACTTTCATGGCCAAACAACCCCCAAAGGACTCGCCACACAGGTAAACTGGTCTTTGTGAGTTTTTTTGTAATTCGGTATTAATTAAGTCCAAGACGTTGTTGCTTAACTCATCCCAGGTGGTGAGGTCTTGTCTGGGGATCGCTAAACACCGCACATCAAAGCCAACTTCTAAGCCAGCCGTTTGCGATCGCAATAGTTCACCAGTTCCATCCAGTCCTGGTAAATACACAAATAACGGATACTCTAGTTGGACTCGGTTAGGAGTGAGAAAACACGGCTTTAGCTCAACTTTTGGCATTGTAAAATTTAAATTCAACTTTTTGTTGTTATGGAATTACCCGGGTAAATATCCGATTTGTTCCAGATGTGATCACACTAAGAGTGTGAAGCACAATCATGCACTTGAAATTATGATAAAATGATAGCGTGGATAGTAAGACCACATTGAATATAAATGACACAGTTAAGATAAAATCAATTTATCAAAAACTATTGAATTGGTGGTTTATTTACAGATAGACAAGTGAAATTAACAGGAAAGAAAGAGTTTCACTCCTGTGTATATCAGCATATATTGTGTTTGAGAGTTGAAATGACCATTGTAAACAGTGTTAAGTTTTAACTTGTTAATTGTGCAGCGTCAATTGCTTAAGCCTAGTTTCCTGGGTTTGTCAAAAATACCCCCTATCTAATCTTTAATGAAAACCTTAAACTAGTAAAATAGTAATTTAATTGTGGCAATGCTTAGTTAGTTCATTCACAACATTTTTGGCTTGTTTGCCATGATATTTTCGTTAATGTTGTGGTGTCACCGAATAAGGGCGGCCAATCAACACAGCCACCCTATGATAGATAACCAAGGGATGTAAACCGGGTTGATTAATTAAATAAAAGTCCTGACGGCTCAAAAAACTTTGCAGTCCCAGAGGTAAACCATGAGTATTTACTTCTGTTAGGGAAGCGGACTGACAGGTCAGCGCTTGGGCGATCGCAATTGGTAAAATTCCCAAATAAAGTAGACCACAGTCCTAAATGAGCAAATCCTCTGTGAAATTCACCTACCTCCTTGAGGCGGAGAATGTCACCATTGGCTGAGTTCCTTGAGGAAAAACACCCGCCATCTGCTTTGACTGCTCAAAAAAGCTATGCTAGCTCTGGATAGCGTCGATACCGCTAGGTAATAGCCAGAAACATCCAGGCGATTGCTGGGAATCATCAATAATTAATATGATTTTTACAAAATATGGCATATGAGCTTGACTTAATCTTTACATTTCATTCTTGATATGAAGGCAGTCTTTAGGTAGATAAATTTTATGCATCAAGGTAGTTAGGTTTTTGGAGTTTAGATTTATGTAGTGACGGTGACAATCAATCTGATAGTAAAAGATAGAAAATATTACTACTAGCTAAATAATCTTTTAGGACTCAAGGTAATGGATTTATACACATTAATAAATAATTGTTACAATTCTGAATTCGCTAATAGTAATTTACCATTTGTCAAACAAGTAGTAATATTATATGATTGCGGATATTGGCCAGTAAAAGTAAGATAGAAAAGGTTAATAATTTCTTTTTTTTTATTCTGTATGAATTTAGTGGATAAAACAGAAAAAACATTTGCATTGACTACGCCCCTATATTATGTGAATGATGTTCCTCACGTGGGAAGTGCCTATACAACAATAGCAGCGGACGCAGTAGCCCGATTTCACAGGCTCCTGGGGGATAGGGTGCTGCTAATTACAGGTACAGATGAACACGGACAGAAAATTGAGCGTTCAGCAGAAAGTTTAGGAAAAGCCCCACAAGAATTTTGCGATCAAATTGTGCCTAGCTTTATCAGCTTATGGCAGTTATTAGATATTCAATATGATCGCTTTAGTCGGACTACAGATTCTCGCCATGAAGCCATAGTTAAAGAGTTTTTCCACCGAGTCTGGGAAAAAGGTGATATCTACCAAGGACAACAGAAAGGTTGGTACTGTGTATCTTGTGAAGAATTTAAGGAAGAACGGGAACTATTAGAAGGACACCGCTGCCCTATTCATACTAACAAGGAAGTGGAGTGGCGGGACGAGCAAAATTACTTTTTCCGCCTATCTAAGTATCAAACGCAGCTAGAGGAATTTTACCAGTCTCGACCAGATTTTATTCAACCAGGGAGTCGTCGTAATGAAGTCTTGAGCTTTGTTAGCCAGGGTTTACAAGACTTTTCTATTTCACGGGTCAATCTGGAATGGGGTATTCCTGTACCAGTTGATCCCAAGCATACCCTTTATGTTTGGTTTGACGCGTTGCTAGCTTATGTCACCGCACTACTAGAAGCAAATTCAGAACCAACTTTAGCTAATGCCTTAGAAACTTGGTGGCCAATCAATTTGCACTTAATTGGTAAAGATATCCTCCGATTTCATGCAGTGTATTGGCCAGCTATGCTGATGTCAGCCGGTTTACCCTTGCCAGATAAGGTGTTTGGGCATGGTTTTTTAACTAAAGATGGCCAAAAAATGGGTAAGTCTCAGGGTAATACACTTGATCCTGTAAGGCTAGTGGAAAGCTATGGTAGTGATGCGGTTCGTTATTACTTCCTTAAGGAAATCGAATTTGGCAAAGATGGCGATTTTAATGAAGTTAGATTCATTAATGTTTTGAATGCAGATTTGGCTAATGACTTAGGTAATTTGCTGAATCGGACGTTAAACATGGTGAAGAAATACTGTACTGGCGATGGAGTGCCAATTGCAAATGAAGCCATTAATGACGAAAATCCTTTGAAAGCGATTGGTTTAAGTCTAGGAGAACAGGTAAAACAAGCCTATGAGGCGCTAGCTTTCAACCAAGCCTGTGAAGCTATCCTGATGCTGGTTCGTACCAGTAACAAGTTTATTGATGAACAAGCCCCTTGGTCACTATATAAACTAGGAAAGCAGCAGGAAGTGGAAACAGTACTGTACGCAGTTCTAGAATCTGTTAGACTAGCAGCTTATCTCCTGTCCCCAATTATTCCGAATATCAGTAGCGCCATTTATCAGCAGCTGGGCTTTGGAATTGACTTTAATGATCAAATAAAAACTTCCATGCTTGCCGGTTTTGCCACCCATGCAAAATGGGGTGTACTAACCAGTACACAATCCTTGGGTAAACCCCATCCCGTGTTCAAGCGCATAGAAACTTCAAAAAACCATTAGTCCTGTTCATTTTTCGGTTTTGTTCAAGTTCTTAATTTTGTCAAAAAACTTATCGGGGCTTAATTTATTAGCTCCGAAACCTTATCATAAGCTGTTCTAGCATATCACGTTGCTAAAGCGTATCAAATATAACAAGAATAATAATGAGGTATGAGAACAATGTTGAATAATCTAGAAAGTGACTCAATATTTACGCCGGAACAAGTCTTAGAAAATCGAGGTCGTGTCGCTATCTTTATTGATGGTTCCAATCTATTTTATGCTGCTTTACAACTGGGAATTGAAATTGACTACACGAAGCTACTATGCAGATTAACTGGGGGATCTAGACTATTGCGTGCTTTCTTTTATACAGGTGTAGACAGAACCAACGAAAAGCAACAAGGGTTCTTGTTGTGGATGCGTCGGAATGGCTATCGAGTGATTGCCAAAGATTTAGTGCAGTTGCCGGACGGCTCAAAAAAAGCTAACCTGGATGTAGAAATTGCCGTAGATATGATGGCTTTAGTAGATTCTTATGATACCGCGGTATTAGTCAGCGGCGATGGGGACTTGGCATACGCAGTGAACTCAGTTAGCTATCGTGGTGTGCGTGTAGAGGTCGTCAGCTTGCGCTCAATGACCAGTGATAGCTTAATCAACGTCAGCGATCGCTATATTGATTTAGAAGCCATCAAAGAGGATATTCAAAAAAACCCGCGACAAAGCTATCCATATCGACCTCTATCCAGCATGGGGTTTCTGGAAGATATCAGGGAAAGTGATCAACACTTAGAAATCCAAGATTAATGAATTATCGAAAAGGCAGGCCAAAAAAGAGGGTAAATTGTCCTAAAACAAGGGAAAAAAATCAAAATTTACCTATATTGATTTTATTACAAAATCTGAAGGGGGTCGAAATAAAAGCTGACCTTTTTTACCTGCCTTTAACTTTTTTATTGTTACTTGGTTTAGTTGCTTGTGGTGCTAGATACCCAATAGCTGAACAAGCTAAAGATTCTGATTCATCTCCCCAAGAAAGTAATTTGACATTTTTCGATGTCACCTTAGAGCAAGCGGACGAGGTCGGAAAACCGCTATGGAAAGTGCGAGCTAAAAAAGCGAGATACACTCAAGACAAACTTGGTGAGGCAGAAAATCCCATTGGTGAACTATACCAAGATGGCAAACCGGTTTACGAAATACAAGCAGAAAGAGCAGATATTGAACAGGATGGTCAGCGGCTATTTCTCAAGGGAAAGATAGTGGCTACAGATCCTAAGAACGGTATTGTATTGAAAGGTAATGAATTAGAATGGTTACCTCAAGAAGATTTATTAATTGTCCGTAAGCAAATCAATGGAACTCATAAACGACTAAAAGCATCTGCGCAAGAAGCACGAGTTAAAACTCGCGAACAACGTATAGAATTTTCTGGTAGCGTAGTAGCTAGCTCCGTTGATCCCCAAATGCAAATGCGAACGGAAAATTTAATTTGGCAGATTCCAGAAGAAATATTAATTAGTGAAAGCACCATAGAAATTGACCGTTATAACAACAATCAAATTACTGACCGTGGAAAGGGAGATGCTGCGGAAATAAACTTAAAAAGCCAAATTGCCACGATCAAAAAAAACGCCCAGTTAAATTTATTAGACCCACCGACGCAAATAGCTAGTAAGTCTATGACCTGGGATATGAAAGCAGAAACAGTGAAGACTAATTCGACTCTGAGTGTTGTCCAGACTGCTGAGAATGTGACTGTAACAGCCAATAGAGGCGAAATGAAAATAGCGAATAAAATTGTGAATTTAACAGGAAATGTCAACGCTATAGGGCAACGTGGTCAGACTCTCAAATCTAATCAATTAAGTTGGTATCTCGACAAGAAATTATTAGAAGCTCAGGGAAATGTTTTTTATACTCAGATTGACCCACCAATAAATTTTACAGGTGGAACAGCCATTGGTAACCTACAAACAGAGGACATTGTAGTTAAAAGTGGGGAGTCGGGTGACAGGGTAGTAACAGAAATTATTCCTCAAGATGTTGGTACTAGTAATTAGGGAACAGGGAACACACCGAACAGGGAACAGGGAATGGGGAATGGGAAGGAATGGGGAACACACAGAACACGGTATGGCTAACGCCACGCTATCGCTATCGACTTCGCTCACCGACCACACAAAAAACAATAAAATCCAGTCCCCTCCCCTTACAAGGCTATCCATTACCCGGATCTTTCTTAACATTCGTGAGAGCGATCGCTCGCCAACCCCCAAACCTTAATCCTCCGTTGATGATTATCAATAAAATAAGGTTTTTATCAATAAGAATAAGGTACATTTTGTCAAGAGTAG
>NZ_JANQDG010000117.1:0-26756 GCF_029891665.1 Anabaenopsis sp. FSS-46
AGCTAATATTTTAGCTAAAGTAGCGATCAAACTAGGTTTAGACCTAAGTGGAGTCAGTAGGGTGTCTTTGATAGCACCATTGAAAGTTCGTTTATGGGCTATTCAAGAATCCCCCGGCTTCTAGCCGTGGGGAGTATCAAAGCAATCAAAATAATCCCCGATAGTGAATAAAAACCACAATTGCAGACCAAGACCCCAAAGTAACTTTTATTGCTACTAATAAATTAAGCAAGGGAATCGCGCCACCACTAAAAAGTGTCCCCAATTCTCCGTGGGGTAATTCAAATCCACTCAATGTTATCACTGCTAAGACAATAAAAACCAGCACCGAAATCTTCTCCCACATAGTAGCCTTCCAGCGCTTGTAAATCCCTTGCATCCATTCGGGTGAGGAGGTAATGGCTACTAAGCCGATCGCTGTTCCCCCCGCTACCCCAGCGGCGAAACCACCACCGGGGCTTAGGTGTCCTCTAATTGCTAGTTCGATACCTACTAACGCAGAAATAGTCGCCCCCAAACGCGCCAGGATAATTGATGGTTCGTCTTGTAACTGAGAAATTTCTGATAAAGGTTTCTCATCAGCTAACAGATACCGCGCCCCCATGATGGCGATGGTAAATACTACTACTTCAAAGATTGTGTCATAGAGGCGATTTCTGAGAATAATCCCGGTGACTGCATTGGGTATACCACTATCTTTGACAATGGATGCAACTACAGACATATCTCCTAAATCCTTGAGGGAATTGGGGATAATCAACAGGATACAGTAAAAGGCTATGCCAGCGGCAATGTAAACCCATTTCATAGCTAGTTGTCCTCTATTTTGGTAAATTTACATAGGATATAGTTGTCAATGGTGACGAAATCTCAGCCTTGATGATTTCATAGATGCGTTGAATTCTAGTCACAGTGTGATAGGGTTGGCTTTGCTCGCCAGTCTCATCCCCTTGGTCACAGGTGGCATGAATTTCTTTATCTACAAGGGCTTTGTGTAATTCTTTGCTATTAATATAAGTAATTACCTCAATACGCATATAGTGTTTACGGAAAATTCGGCGTAATTCCTCCATCAATGGCTGAAAATGGTCTTCCCCGTCTGCGATTACCCCCAGACGCAAAACCAAAGATGAACGCACGGCGATCGCATATAGAGTAACAGCCAGGAACGTCCCCATTAAAGCTTGGGTCAGAGCCACATCTGCCGCCCCCAAAACAGCAAACACCAAAGCCGCCACAGCGCCCAATATTCCCTGAACAACCAAAGCATTGTATGGGTTGACCTGAAGTACCACCATCAAGGCCGATAAGGGTAACAGGGCCGTAATTATATAGATATAATTATCATTCATAGTCAGCCTCGGTAGTAGAACAGTATGCCAACACATAGCCCAAGACTGTATTCCAAATTGCCAAGGAGATAAGACCCAACAGCAGCAAAGGCCATTCACTGGGTATTTTCAGCAGCAGTCCGAAAATAATACTCATAGAGCCGAGGGTATCCGCCACCGAAAGACTATGGAGCTTAAATAATACCGACCGATGACCCAGGAGGGGGAAGGTTCCCCAAAACCAAAAGGCGATGCCTAAACCTATGCAAATATAACTAATTATCTCTATCATAAATTACCCATGCGCTTCAGTAGATGTGCCAATAACATTAATCCCGCATTACCCACACTCAGGATAATAATCCCCACCACGCCAATCATCCAATCATCACGTAAGACGGATACCATCAGAATCATAATTGATGTTTTGGTGGCAATACTGGCAAAAGCTAACATTTTTTGCCAAATATCATCATCTTGCCAAGCCTCATACATGGGTATGAACAAAGCCAAAATCATCGCAATCATTACCGGATTCATCCCCGTGGCCTCCGTCTTCGGACTCGGTGTACTTCATACCACCCCTGTTCATGATATTTTAATACAATAGTTTTAGGTGTAAAAGTAATCAAGAAAATATCCAGAAAAATCAGCCCTGGGGTGCGTTGGGGTTTAACTCTTTCAATAATTACATCTTCGTGATTATGGGGACGGAAAATTATTTCCACCGCCTCAAAATACGCCTGGGGAATGGCCACAAGCACCTCACCCAGAACACGCAACCAATCCCTTAATGCTTCTGGTACTCTCTGACGACCAGGTAATAACAGTGCAACGGTAACACCAATAATGATATTTGCCACACTCAAATCCGAGGTGAGCAAAAACCAAATAGTCAGTCGCAATATCAGATTTAAATGCCCAATCATGCTAGTATCATCCCCAACAATAGGAGCAACATCAGAGTCATGACACCAATCAGATGTTCAAATTGCTCAAGTACACGTGGCAAACTTACTACTAACCGCTGAAAAACCCAAATATATCCTACCCAGGCAACGCCAATGATTCCCAGGGCTTTGATGATATTTGGTACTGTGTATGCATCGTCATATACCCCAATCCCCCCAATGATGCCCCCTGTTAAGATGATGATCGGTAGCCATAAACCAGGGGGAATCTCCACTTCTTTCTTGTGGGGTAGAAAAATGAATTTGGCATACACTACCGCTGTTCCCACAGCCCCAATATTCATTAATATCTCTTGCCAAGGTAGGACATTTTTCAATGTCAACATTTTAGCCCCAAAACCTACCAAGAAGGGAAAGCCAGAAATTGACAAGCTACCAATAACTAAGGGAATCCAGATCCTAGTATTCATGGGCTGCGATCGCAGTTCCTGGAAATTGCGGCTGGGTAAGTTCCCTGCAATCAGGAACAACAAAGACTTGACCAGCCCATGGCCTAAGGCATAAACACCCCCCACCGCCGGCGCTGCTAGAATCCACCCCAATTGGGAAACAGTACTAAATGCCAGGGTGCGCTTGGTATCCTTTTCAAATAAAGCATAGATTACCCCCAGTAGGGCTGTCCCCACTCCAAATATCCTAACAATGGGTTCAACCTCACTCACCATTAATGCACAGCGCACTAAGGCAAAAACACCAGTTTTAACCACCACTCCTGATAACATAGCTGATACCGGTGTTTCTGATTCTGAGTGGGTCAAGGGTAACCACAGTCCTGATACAAAGATGCCCCCTTTTGTCAATAGTCCGAGAAAAATCAGGGCGATCGCTGTGTTAGGTGCTGTACTCAACCCAGTAAAACTAAAGGAACGACTGGCTTGATAAACCAAAGCCGCCCCCACTAGATAAAACAGCATTGCCGTGTTACTGACAAATAAATAGCGCAGCGCCACCCAAATAGAGCGTTGACTACGGGGATAGGAAATCAGAAGAAAGGCTGCAATACCCACCACCTCAAGGGCTACATATAAACTGATGAAATCCGCACAGATAAACGCCGCATTAACGCTACCATGTAAGATGATAGCCTGAGTATAAAAAAAAGCTGTCTTCTGTTTCCCCCAACAGTAGAGGATCACTGCTGTCGTCACCAGAGCATTAGTTAATATAAAGTAAGCACTTAACTGATCAACCAGTAATGTCACCCCGAAATTATCCAGTAATTCCAGTGTTAACGGGGAATCCTGTACAAAAACCTGGAAGGCATATACAGCGGAAATTACGGTGACACATAAGGACACATATCGATCAAGTTGGGGGAGAAGATAAATAACGAACCCCAAAAAAAATGGTAGTGCAATCCAGGTGATGGTGATGGTACTCATGGGGTATTGTTCTTCTCGATTTCGTTACTTTCCAAAGTGGGATTATCCCGCGCCAGCTTCATCACACATACCAGCATTAAGGACTGAATGGAAAATCCGATCACAATTGCTGTTAAAATCACCGCCTGGGGCACCGGGTCGGCGTAGGTGGGATTTTCCCCAGGGGAAACAATGGGTGTGAATAAGCCTGCCTGTGATGCAATTAGCACATAGTAGGCGATTACACCGGTACTCATAACATCCATAGAGATGATCTTCATCACCAGGTTCTTTTTCAAAATTATGCCGAAAAATCCGCACAATATGGTAAATAAGATAGATGCATCTAACACGGTAACTGTCTGTTTAGTAGTGGTAATAAGTAGCTAGCCTATGAAACATTGGCTTCCTCTAAAGATTTTTTTTCTGTGGGTGGTTGTTTAAATGCAAACCGCAATAAAGGTGGTGCCAAGAAGGTTGTTAAAATCACCATGATAATAATCGCCGCCTGTAGTGGTTTATCCAGAGTACCACTAGCAGCACCAATCCCCGCAAATACTAACCCAACTTCACCACGGGGAATCATCCCTACACCAACTGCTAATCGGTTAATTTTAGCTTGGCCAAAAACTGACCAACCAGTGACAACTTTGCCAATGATTGCGACCACAATTAAGAAGGTAGCAATGATTAAACCCTCACGATTTCCCGGAACTAGAGGATTAAGAACACCTAAATCAACTTTGGCACCAACTGCAACAAAGAAAACAGGGACTAAAATATCAGCAATCGGTTTGACCTGCTCATCTAGCTCTTTGCGTTTATCAGTTTCGTCCAAAACTAAGCCAGCTGCAAATGCCCCTAAGATCGCCTCTAAATGAATAGCATTAGCCAGAAAAGCCATCAAGAACGCAAATATCAATGCTGGTATAATTAAGTTGCCGCGCGTTTGCAATTTATCAGCAATGACCACAAAACTTTGATTGAAATATTTACCCAGCAAAATTGAGCCGACGAGGAAAACTGTAGCGCTGACAATTAAATAGATGACATTTAAGATATCAACTTCCCCTGTTTTGGCTAAACTCGCCACTACTGCCAAGACAATAATGCCTAAGATATCATCAATGACAGCCGCACCGACAATGATTTGCCCCTCACGAGATTTTAACTGCCCAAGTTCCGACAAAACTTTAGAGGTAATACCAATACTAGTAGCTGTCAGTGCCGCACCTGCAAAAATTGCCGGAATTAAGGGAGCATGAAATAAGAACAGCAGTCCCGCTGTCCCAGCCGCAAAGGGAACAGCTACCCCGACACAGGCTACAACTGTTGCTTGATAACCGACTTTCGTCAGTTCTTTTAAGTCTGATTCCAAACCAATTTCAAATAACAGAATAATCACACCCAGTTCCGCCAGGACGGAAATGATTTCACTTTGGCTGTGAAAAATTTCTGTTACTGCTTCGGGGCTGAT
The DNA here is from genome assembly GCF_029891665.1 of Anabaenopsis sp. FSS-46. Taxonomy (NCBI): domain Bacteria; kingdom Bacillati; phylum Cyanobacteriota; class Cyanophyceae; order Nostocales; family Nodulariaceae; genus Anabaenopsis; species Anabaenopsis sp. FSS-46. The sequence goes on from NZ_JANQDG010000117.1 coordinate 5,141, forward strand.
GTTGTTAATCAATTGCAGGACACTTATAATGGCGGAATCGGCAGCAGCTGCTCCACTCTCAGTAAATACCACTAAATGTAGAGCCGAAGCACCTACCAACACGCCACCCAGTAATTCACCTAAAACAGGAGGCAAATCTATGACTCTAGACAACTCACCGCCAATTTTACTGGCAAGATAAATAACTACTAAACTGAGTAATACACCAGCCAAGACAATGGGGGCATTTTCAGCTTCGTTCGTGGTGGCCAGAAAAGGACTTTGCCAAAAGGAGTTAACTATCAATTCCGAAAAAATCATGTTACTTATCTGTGATCTTGATTAATGAAAGTGTTAAATAAATGACTGCAAGAAACAGTAATTCACACATCTAGTTAAATAATGAACCTTCATACTTGCAGCCATTAACCTCAGATCAGGAGTGATATTGTGTAGGTTTGCTTTCCCTGACTGCATGGGTATCTACTAAAGCCAAAGCTCTGGTAAGTGCTTCAGCACGATTCATGAACCAATGCTCCCTCGATACGAAATTCAAAACACCCAGCTTTTCTAAGCGGCGTTTCACTTTCCCAGATGCACCAACAATTAAGATTTTACGACCTTGCTCATAAGCATCTTTAATTGCATTTTCAATGGCTAAAGATGCGGTTACACCCAACATTGGCACATCGCTGATATCTAAAATCAATACGTCGGAGTCGGCCATTGCTGAATGTTCCCGGGCGATCGCTTTAGAAACTCCAAAGATCATCGGTCCACTGAGGTAGAATAAGACCACCCGCCCATTGGCTTGATCAAATAATGCCTTCTCTTCATCGTTCAAGACAATGGCATCATCAGCATCGGTAATGGTTTTGACATCCTGAGCTTGTAACTGCGAAAGACGTTCAATGGTTAAAATATTGGCAATGAACACTCCCACACCCACAGCAATAATTAAGTCAACAAATACGGTTAAGAACATGACACCGTACATAATCACCGCCCCTTTGAGGGACACCTGATGAGCGCGTTTTAAAAAGCTCCAGTCGAGAATGTCAATCCCCACTTTAAGCGCAATACCCGCCAATACTGCCATGGGGATGCTTTGAGTTAAACTAGATCCCCACAAAACTACCACCAGTAAAATCAAGGCGCGAGTTATACCAGATAAAGCTGTTCTAGCACCGGTTTGGATATTTACCACTGTTCCCATGGTAGCACCCGCCCCAGGCAGCCCACCACATAAACCAGATACTACGTTAGCAATACCTTGACCAATTAACTCCTTATCAGATTTGTGTTCGGTACGAGTCAAACTATCAGCAATTACCGCAGTTAATAAAGTATCAATACATCCGAGCATCCCCAACATTACCCCATTAATCACCATCACAGTAATTTGTGATGCATTAAAGGTAGGCATTTGTAATGTTGGTAATCCCATGGGAATTTCCCCAATTCTTCTGATGTTATCATCGCCGAAAAATACCAGGGAAACTATTGTGACTACTACTAAAGCAACTAATTGTGGTGGGGCAAAACGCTTGTATTTAGATGGTATTAAGAAAATAATTGCCAAGGTCATGCATCCCAAGGAGGTTTCCACAGGATTAATCTTGCTCAACAGTTCTGGCAAAGCTTGCACCATTCCTAAAACCCCACCTTTAGGATTAGGTTGTCCCAAAAAGGGTGCAATTTGTAGCAGAATTAAGATCACGCCAATCCCAGACATGAAACCAGAAATGACGCTGTAGGGCATGAGGGTAATATATTTACCCAGCTTGAATATTCCGAATAAGATTTGACATATCCCCGCCAGCATCACTACTGTAAATGCCATTGCCAGGCCAACCTTCTCTCCATTACTCGCTATCATCGAACTGACAATAGCAGTCATGACCACGGTCATCGGCCCGGTAGGTTCAGAAATCAGAGTTGGAGTTCCACCAAATAAGGCGGCGAAAAAGCCCACGCAAACCGCACCATAAAGACCAGCCACAGGACCGGCGCCAGAGGCGACACCGAATGCCAGTGCTAGAGGTAAGGAAACGATGGCGGCAGTTAGTCCACCAAATAAATCCCCTTGTAAGTTTCTAAAATGTATAGTATTCGTCAATTGCATATTAAAGGTATAATTTGTTGCAGAAAATTTACCTTTCCTACGACGAATCACTAAATAGTCATCGCCCATAGAGAAGGCTTGGGTCAAAGGGAGTAACAATTAATTACCTGAAAAACTTATATGAGTTATGAGTTACCCTTAAAGATAGTCTACAGGTTTATCAACCAATTACAAGCCAGAATTTTAAATAAATATTAAATAAATTAAATTCTTTCCATAGATATAAAGCTATGGTTGGTAGGAAATACATAGAAAATAATCAAATATATAAGCAGAAACTATATTAATTTATATATTTCTCTTAAAAAAGAATGCAGATATCTGGTATGTAAGCTATCGCTTTAATGTTTTAGTACCTATTAATTGCAATACTGTTAAGGTAAAGCTCTGTGCAAGTATATATGTATAGCTTGCGGTAGATTGTGAAAACCGGTATTTATTCCCTGAGAAAGTAGTTATGACATCTGGGACTGTGTATAGTGAACCCAGGAGGAGTGCAGTATGGTGATTGACCACTACAGAAAATTAAAGATTACATAATACTGGCAAAACTATGTTGCGAGTAAGTTAGGGAGTTTAGTCAAAAGTTGGGCGAATTTTAGTAACTATAGTCATCCTATTTGAGTTGAGAAATTATCAGTGAAGAAAGGGAACAGAGAACAGAAATTGTTCAGAAATCAAATAGGAGTCCTCTACCTGTATTTTCATTTAGGAAAACTACTATGACCACACACGAGGAACTGCACCAATGGCATGAATTAGCACAACAATTGCGGGTTGATAGTATTCGCAGTACCACCATTGCTGGTTCAGGTCATCCTACCTCGTCCATGTCGCCGGCGGATATGATGGCGATTTTACTGTCTAAGTATCTCCGCTATGACTTCGATCACCCAGGAAATCCCAATAATGACCGCTTGATTTTCTCCAAAGGTCATGCAGCACCATTACTATATAGTATGTATAAGGCTGCGGGAGTAATCAGCGATGAAGAACTGCGATCGCTACGGCATTTTGGCAGTCGTTTAGAAGGTCATCCCACACCTGCTTTACCTTGGGTAGATGTAGCGACAGGTTCTTTAGGACAAGGATTAGCCATTGGTGTTGGCATAGCTTTAGCAGGTAAATATTTAGATCAACTACCGTATCATACATGGGTGCTACTGGGTGATAGTGAAAGCGCCGAAGGGTCGGTTTGGGAGGCCTTTGATCATGCGGCACACTATACCTTAGACAATCTCATTGCCATTATTGATGTCAATCGCCTCGGTCAAAGGGGTCAAACCGAATTAGGATGGAATACACAAGCTTATGCCAACCGTGCTAGAGCCTTTGGCTGGCAAGCCATTGAAATTGACGGTCATAATTTAACCGAGATAGATCAAGCATATAGCGCGGCTGTAACTGTGAATGATCGCCCCACCGTAATTATTGCCCGTACCATCAAAGGTAAAGGAGTAGCCTCCCTAGAAGACTTAGGTGGGTGGCATGGCAAAGCCCTAAAACCTGATGCTCAAACCCAGGCCATTGCCGAGTTAGGTGGAGAACGGCAGATAATCATTGAGGTAGATAAACCAGAAGAACAAAGACAACCAGCCAGCATTGGTAAAGCCATACCATTGCAACTCCCCACATATAACAAAGGTGCAAAAGTTGCTACAAGACGAGCCTATGGTGATGCGTTATTAGCATTAGGAGCCGCCCAACCTAATGTTATTGCCCTTGATGCAGAGGTGAGTAATTCCACTTATGCCGAAGACTTCGCCGAAGCCTATCCTGAGCGGTACTTTGAGATGTACATTGCTGAACAGCAAATGGTAGCAGCTGCTGTGGGCTTGCAGGTGAGAAAATACAAACCCTTCGCTTCTACCTTCGCCGCCTTCTTGACTCGTGCCTACGACTTTATCAGGATGGCCGCTGTTTCTCGTGCCAACATTAAATTAGTCGGTTCCCATGCAGGGGTATCCATTGGTCAAGATGGGGCTTCACAGATGGCCTTGGAAGATTTAGCAGCATTCCGAGCCGTGTGGAGTAGTACCGTACTGTATCCCAGTGATGCCAATCAAACAGCCAAATTAGTGGCACAAATGAGCGATCGCCATGGTATTGTTTACCTGCGCACCACCAGAGAAAGTACACCAGTCATCTATGATACTAACCAACAATTCCCCATTGGTGGTAGCAAAACCATTCACAGTTCCCCGGGCGACCAAGCAACAGTCATTGGTGCGGGTATCACAGTACATGAAGCCATTAAAGCCTATGACAGACTGAAAAAAGAAGGCATCACAATTCGCGTCATCGACGCTTATTCAGTCAAACCCATAGATGTGCAGACACTACATCAAGCAGCACGGGATACCAGAGGTAATTTAGTCGTTGTCGAAGACCACTGGATACAAGGCGGATTAGGTGCTGCAGTCCTGGATGCCTTTGCTGGTACTAGTAATACTCCCTTTTATCATGGGCCACAACTGCGATTAATTAAATTAGCGGTGCGGGATATGCCAGGTTCAGGTACACCAGAAGAACTACTTCATGCTGCCGAAATAGATGCCGATGCCATTGTAGAAGCGGTGAAATCCCAAGTTAGACAGCCAGTAGGAGTATAAGCAGCAAAATATAACTCTTTCCTTCGATAGGAGTTAACAGTAAAAGCCACAGTTATCTTAGAAACTACTGTAACCAGGAGTTAGGAAAATGACTGACAAGTATCATACAGGAACCAACGACGAACACTTTAACCTGATTAGCGTATTGTACCACGCACTCAAGTGTTCCGCCTGCTGTGAAACATATATCAAAGATGCCGAACAAGCAGGCGATCGCGAACTCGTCCAATTCTTCCAAAATATCAAACAGGAAAACCAGAGAACAGCAGACAGAGCCAAGCAAATGCTTGCACAACGCACAGAGCAACTAGTAGCACATTAGACAACCGAGAACAAGGAATAGACAATAGAGATTGTCTATTCCCCAGCTCCTTGAAAAAACCCATATCAACCAACACCAACCACCGAAATCAAATCCCGACGACACCTTTCCCAAGCCAGAGTAGTAGAAATAATTTCATCCAGGTCATTATATTTTGGTTGCCAACCCAGTAACCTACCAATTTTCTCAGCACTAGCAATCACACAAGCCGGGTCACCGAGGCGACGTTCTGCCTCCACAACAGGAAAATCCACCCCAGAAATCTCCTTCACCCGTTCAATAACCTCACGGACACTGTATCCTTGTCCATAAGCACAATTGAGAACCTGGCTATCGTGACCTTGCTCCAAATAAGTCAAAGCATTTAAATGTGCAGCTGCTAAGTCTTCCACATGAATATAATCTCTAATTGCCGTTCCATCTGGTGTAGAAAAATCCGTACCAAAAATTTGCACCCCTGCTCTGCGTTGCAATGCAGCATCACAGGTAACGCGAATCAAATGAGATGCATCTTTTAACATCTGCCCCAATCGTCCACCAGGTTCTGATCCTGCCACATTAAAGTATCGTAAAATTACGTAACGTAAATCAGAAGCCTTGGCATAGTCACGAATCAGCCACTCACAAGCAAGCTTAGAACGTCCATAGGGATTAATCGGTTCAGTGGGCGTAGATTCAGTTACGGGAACTGTTGCAGGTTGTCCATAGACAGCGGCTGTACTAGAAAAGATAATTTGCTTTACACCCATGTTGTGGCAACAACGGAGTAAATTCAGGGTATTACGAGTATTGTTAGCGTAATAGTCCAGGGGATAACAAACAGATTCGGGTACACTCAGACTGGCAGCAAAGTGTAAAACCGCAGTAAATTGGTGCTGAGAAAATACCCGCCACAGGTGTTCTGAATCTTTTAAATCACCAATAATTAACTCACCATGTAATACTGCTTGAGGTGAACCCGTAGAACAATTGTCATAGACGACAACATCATAACCTGCTTCTCCCAACTGACGAACTACATGAGAGCCAATGTATCCTGCTCCCCCAGTGACTAAGACTTTTTGATTCATCTGCCTTTACCTAGTAGTACTACACGAATGGTTTTGAAAAAGATTGCTAAATCTAAAGCCAGAGAATAATTCTTGATGTAGTAGAGGTCATAAGCTAGTTTTTCCCTAGCATCCTCCACTGATGCGCCGTAGGGGTACATCACCTGGGCCCAGCCTGTAATTCCCGGTTTGACAACGTAACGTAAGTCATAGTAAGGAATTTCTTCTCGCAGCTTGACATCGAATTCTGGTCGTTCTGGACGCGGGCCAATCAGGCTCATTTCTCCGCGTAGAACGTTTAAAATTTGTGGTAGTTCATCGATTCTGATCAGGCGTAACCAGCGTCCTACTCTAGTAATTCGCGGATCTTGCTCGTTAGCCCACTGCGCTCCCCGTTTTTCCGCATCCTCATACATAGAGCGGAATTTGTAGACTCTAAAGGGCTTTCCATCCAGACCAGCTCGCATCTGTGTGTAGAACACTGGCCCTGGACTATCTAACTTAATCGCTACTATTACTAGCAACATCAGTGGAGATAACAACCCCAGTAATGACCATGCCAGAATAATGTCTAATAGCCGCTTGAGTTTTTGGCTAATACTGTCAGCTACTAAATTAAAACCATTACCAAAAGCCAGCCAGTTGTCCTGAAGCACAGATGAGGGAAGTTTATACCACAAAGTTTCACAAATATCGGGAATACCGTAGATGGAGACACCAGACAAACGTAACTGGATTAACTGCTGTGTATGTACATCAGATAATTCTGTTGCTACTATTACCCCTGACCAAGATTGTTGACTCCATTGGGGTAGGTCATTGAGGCTCCCGGTAGACACTCGATTACTTTTCCCTAACTCATTAATGTTCTGCTCGGCAGTTGTTAGTACAACCAAGCGACCTAAAGAATTGTGTTCTAAAAAAGTTTCACCAAATAAAATGGCTTTTTTAGTTGCACCTAAAATTAGCCAACGGCTTTGTTGAGCTTGCGATCGCGCCCAGTTTGAAGACCATATTCTTAATCCTATAGCCCAGAGGGTAAATATACCTAAACTAGGGAGCAATATCCCTCGTTGTAAAACTAGATATTGTCCCCAAACACCAGTACAGTAAATCAGAGAGGCCACCATACAGCCCACAACTGCATTACTGACCAAAACCCGGTAGGGAGAACGTAAACCTGATATTTGGGTCTCTGGATGGTAAGTATTTGCTAAATACAAACCGGCGAGAATTAGGCAGAAAAATAAATAAATTATAGGTTCAAATTCAGCCCCTTGCCACCAGATGCAAAGGGATAAACTTAAGGATAAACCCACAATATCCCCTAATAACAGTAGGACACTGAGGATATTATCTATGTGATATAAATTCTTGGTTTTTCTGCCAATACTAAAAGTCGTATTCATATGTATAAATCAGTAATAATTCGAGACGGAACTGGCAAAATATCTCAGAAAAACACATCATGCCTCCTTGAAAACCAAGACATGATTTACAGGAATACACAACTGAATTTCATCAGATTAATGAGAAACAAGTCTCGGGTTTTCTCTCCGCTATTTTTGTATTGATGGTTATTGAGTGTCATGGAGAACTTAATATATTTGGATTCCTCACTTCTACGTCAAAATCACTTAAGTTTAAAAATTCAGTAAAATCACCTTAGTTTGTTATGGACTAAGGATAAAAAATCAGTATTATTGCGGTTAGAATAATTTCAGTAAAATCACCTTTATTATTTGTAATAAATAATATATTTAAGTAATTTCTGCTATAGGGTGAAACGGGTAAAATTACGTTTGTTATCAACACTAAAAATCTTAGATAATTCATAATGTTGTTGATCAATTATCAGAGGATATGATGTGATTTGAACTATAGTCATCTTCTACTGCATCTTTAAATATCACTACAAATAAGGCAATAAATTTCTAAAATTTCTATTAGTGTCAATATATAGAGTATTAACTGATGTATGCCTTACTATCAAGAAGAACAAGACCAGATCAATTTACAAAAGTATTGGCTAACTGTAAAAAGACGTTGGTTACTGATAGCAACCATTATCGGGTCTGTTTTTGGACTGACGGCCTTCGTGACTTTTAGTCAAAAGCCGATTTATGAAGCCGAAGGTCAGTTGCTTTTTGATAAGCAAAATAGTATTTCTTCTCTAACGGGTGTGACTGAACAGCTCGGACAACTAAGTGGTGTGGGAACCGGATCCAACCCTTTGGACACCCAAGCTGAAATTATTCGCTCCCACCCCCTAATTCAAAAAACTATTTCTGAGTTACAGTTAAAAAATCAAGATGGACAACCTTTAGGAATCAATACTTTCAGGAGTAAATTAAAAGTGGAAACTGTTCGAGGGACTGATGTTTTGCAGCTTTCCTACCGTAGTGTTGACCCTGAAGAAGCCAAAGCGATTGTTAATCAATTGATGTCTGCTTATCTGGAGAATAATGTACTGACCAACCGTTCTCAAGCTACCGCGGCACGGGAATTTTTAAGTAAAGAGTTACCCGTGGTTGAAGCACAGGTTGCAGCAGCAGAATTGGCACTACGTCAGTTTAAAGAAAAATATGAGGTTGTACTTTTAGAAGAAGAAGCTAAAAAAGGAGTTGAAAGACTCTATGAAATATCTAACCAAATCACTCTGCTGCGGGCGCAGTTGGTAGATGCTAACAGCCGTTCTGATGCTTTGCAAAATCAATTGGGATTGAATACACAGCAAGCTACAGCAATTAACACCTTGAGTCAGTCAACAGCAGTACAACAAGTGTTATCAGAATACCAAAAGGTTCAAGATGAGTTAGCTGTGGAAAGGTCTAGGTTAACAGATGAACATCCCACAGTCGTCAACTTATGGGAGAAAGAACAAGCTCTCAAAGCACAGTTAGAAGGAAGAGTCAGTCAAACCCTAGGTAGTTCACAGCCAATTCGAGAGCAAGATTTACAAATGGGACAACTCAAACAAGCCTTAACTGCTAATTTAGTGCAAGTAGAAGTAGAACGTTTGGGGTTGGAGAATCAAGTTAATGTATTGACCCAGGCTTTTGCAGCTGATGAAGCCCGTCTGAGAACCTTACCGAAGCTCGAACAACGACAACTACAGCTACAACGACAGCTACAAGTGGCAAGAGTTGTCTATGAACAAATGCTGACAAGATTCCAAGAAGTGCAAGTGGTGGAAAACCAGAATGTAGGTAATGCAAGAATTATTTCTGAGGCTTTATTGCCGGATAAATCAGTTTCTCCCCGTATTCAATTGAACCTAGCACTAGGTGGATTTTTAGGATTCTTCTTGGCTTTTGGAGCCGCTTTATTACTAGATGCTGTGGACAAGTCTGTGAAAACAGCCGAAGAGGCCCAGCAGTTATTCGGTTATCCTTTGTTGGGTACGGTTCCTAGGCTATCTCGTGATCAGAATACAACAGAATTACCTGTACTCAATAACCCTTACTCATCGGTGAATGCAGCCTTTGAAATGCTGCAAATCAACCTTGGTTTTAGCCTTTCCGACCAGGAACTCAAGCTAATTGTGGTCAGCAGTTGTCTACCAAGTGAGGGTAAGTCTTTTGTGGCGGCTAATTTGGCAGTGGCTACTGCCCAGATGGGAAGGCGAGTACTATTAATTGATGCAGATATGCGCCGTCCCCGTCAACATGAACTGTGGAAACAACCTAACTTGATGGGGTTAAGTAATATTTTAGTGGGGCAGGCAGCCCTGGCACAAACCACTCACGAAGTCATGGTAAATCTAAACTTAGTTACTGCGGGAACCATACCCCCTAACGCAGCCGCCCTATTAGACTCACAGCGGATGCAGCAGTTACTGCAACAGGCTTCCCAAGATTATGATTGCGTGATTATTGACACGCCACCTTTGAGATTTATTGCTGATGCGTCAATTGTCGGGAAAATGGCAGATGGAGTACTATTAGTTGCCCGTCCTGGTGTGGTTAATTCTGATGCTATTATCACTACAAAGACACTGTTAGAAAATTCGCGGTTGTCCGTGTTGGGCATGGTGGTAAATGCCGTATCTAATAACAGTACTTACTCTTACAATCATTATTATAACTATCATTCTAAAAACGGTTATAGGAAAAACCATACTATTGAGGCTCAATTTAAAGAAATCACCGGCAAATGGTTCAATAAATCCTAATTAGTATTATGTCATGCTCCTCGAAAACCTTACCTAGTAATAGCATCAGTGGAAATACGTTTTCTAAAATTCGATGAAATTACCTATTGTTTTTTTGTGGAGAAGGCATAAGATATGAAAATTGCTGAACTTAAGCCTTTTTATAGGATGCAAGCATCGAATTATTAACAATCTGTACACTAGTATAGGAGGTCAAATTGTCCAGAAGGTGCGATCGCAATCGGAACCGTTCAAAACGTAGAGCTATTTACTGTCCTATTCATGGATGTTATCTTGATAGCGTTAGTCAAAAATATAGAATTTATGCAGATAAATTAGGTCAGTTATACCAACGGTTTTCAAGTCAGCGTAATGCGTCTTTATTAATAGGCAAATATACAACAGTTCCCCTCAAAGCAGAGTGGTTAGAGGCTTTTTGGTGTCAAGAGTGTCAGCAAAGAAACTGGTATTATATCCGTCACTTTGATGATGGGAGATACGAGATTTCTTTAGCTCCCAGGGAACTATGGCAACAAGTAACAAAGCTGATTGATTCTCAAGTTCATGGTTCTATGGGTGACTTTACGCGGATGAACGCCAGACTTTAGCAGTTCCTGATTAGAAAAAGTAATACTCTTGTAGATTAAATTTAATTTTCGGGTTAATTTTCGGGAGACTGAAGCCAAATGCTAGACAAATATACAAAAAGTCTGTTCTCATGGCAGGAAAAAGCCTCTGGAAAATTAGCAATTCTTCAAAATGTAGCGTGGCTATTTTTTGATCGCATTCTGCGCATGGGGGTGGGGTTATTTGTGGGTGTTTGGGTGGCGCGTTATTTAGGAGTAGAAAAGTTTGGCATCTTTAACTATGCTACTGCTATTGTTGCCTTATTCAATCCCTTAACAAAGCTGGGTTTAGATGGGTTAATAATCCGTTCTATTGTCCGTGAGCCAGGAATTAAAGACCAAATTTTAGGGACAACTTTTTGGCTCAAGTTAGCTGGTGCAATAGCATCTATATTCTTAGCAGTTAGCTCTATTTTTGTATTGCATCACGATGACCAGTTAACTGTAGGGATAGTGGCAATTTTGGCAACGGCGGGAATTTTTCAAGCCTTTGATGCAATTGACTATTGGTTTCAGTCTCAAATACAGTCTAAATATACTGTAGTTGCCAGGAATACGGCATTTATTATTACAGCACTGGTGAAAGTTGCTTTAATTAAAATGCAAGCGCCGTTAGTTGCTTTTGCTTGGGCTACATTAGCAGAAGTTGCACTGGGTACCGTAGGTTTAATAATTGCTTATAGCTTTAAGGGTTATTCAATATTCTGGCGTTGGAGTCTGACACTTGCTAAGACTTTATTGAAAGAAAGTTGGCCTTTGATGTTATCTGGTTTAACCATCATGATTTATATGAAAATTGACCAGATTATGTTGGGGGAAATGGTTGATACTACCGCTGTGGGTTTGTATTCAGCAGCCACCCGTATTTCTGAAGTTTGGTATTTCATTCCGATGGCGATCGCTTCTTCGGTTGGTCCAAGAATTTATGCGGCTAAGGACATAAGCGAAGAAGTTTATTATCAAAAAATTAAACAATTACTGCGGTTACTACTGGTAATTTCTATTATTATTGCTGTACCTATGACATTTCTGTCGAACAGAATAATTACAATACTTTTTGGTAGTAGCTATTTAGCAGCAGGTTCAATATTAGCAATTCATATCTGGGCTGCTGTATTTGTATCTATGGGAATCGCTACAGGAATTTGGTTTGTAGCCGAGGGTTTTACCCATTTGGCTTTCCAGAGAAACTTGATTGGGGCAGTTACCAATATATTTTTAAATCTCTTTTTAATTCCAGCTTATGCTGGACTAGGAGCGGCGATCGCCACTGTAATTTCTTATGCAATTGCTAGTTTTTTATCTCATAGCATTAATCTCAAAACGAGAAAAATATTTAAATTACAAATTCAAGCATTCTACTTTTTTCATAAATAGATAAATCATATCTACACATATTTACATTAGGAGATATTATGTCAATTAAAATTGGAATCATCACCTATCATCATACAATTAACTATGGAGCAGTCTTACAGACATATGCCATATTTAAATTTTTACAAAACAAGGGATATGAAGTAGAAGTAATTGATTATCGACCAGAATCAGTTAGCTGGGAAGAAAAAAGATATTTATACTTATCTAAATATTTTCTTTTAAATCCCCTAGGCGGAATAAAAAGAAAATGGAATATGAATAAGTTCATAGATAAATATATTAAATTGAGTCCCGGTAGATTTTATAATCTTGATAGCTTGACTCAATGTAATCATTCATATGATTATATGATTTGTGGTAGTGATGAGATTTGGAATATCAATGTAAGAGGATTAGACAAAGCCTATTTCCTAGACTTTGTAAGTAATCAACAAACTCTTAAATTCAGTTATGCTGCGAGTTTTGGATCTACAAAAGTTTTGGGAATTGATCAGCCAGAAATATCTCAAATATTTAAACAATTTCATGCTATTTCAGTCAGAGATACTAATAGCGTCAAATTAGTTAAACAATGTGGTTTTCATGCAGAAAAAGTTATTGATCCAACCTTTCTAATCAATTATGAAGATGTTATAATTTACCCTAACATCAAGAATAAATATTTACTTGTCTATGGTTACTTAACGATAAGTGAAGCTGAATATGTCAAAATTTTAGCCGAGAAGGAAGGTTTAGAAATCATTTCTATAGGTTCACGTAACTTCACAAAGTTTGGCAAATTAGATTTATTTGATATCAGTCCAGAAAAATGGTTAGGGTTTTTTAGTCAAGCTAGTTTTGTGGTTACTAAGTTTTATCATGGTGTAATATTTTCTTTAATTTTTAACAAACCATTTCTTGTTTTTGATCAACAAAGTAAATCCGTTAAGATAAATGATTTGTTAAGTATGTTAAATTTAAAACCGATGATGTTAAGTTTAACCGAAACAGACCAGAGTACAATAAAAATAAGTGATGACCATAAGTTATCATCATACATTATGACTGATTCCGAAAAGAACGAATTAAAGAAGCACATTGAATATTCTCAGAATTATCTGCTTTATAAAGCATTAAAATAGCTCATTTTTTCAATACTCTTATGATTAATAATCCTCTCCTGCAAAAACTAATTAACCAATATCAAATGCTTAAATTCAGAGTAAATTTAACTTTTGATTATTATTATGATCTGCAAAGGTTTTTTCAATTTTCTGCAACAAATAATCCCTATACAACAAAGACTATGCTGCAAGGGAGAATTATTGCTCACTATCATGTCATAGAAAAAGGGCTATCTTTAAAGACTCCCAGGCCTGGTTTTGGAGCTAATATAGTAAATAATTTACTATTACTACTTAAACACTATGAAGAAAATTATGGGTTAGATGAAGTAACTGAGGTAGCTATTAATGTTTTATATTCTTATTACAAATTTAATCTGAGCCATAATTGTAATCATGAACAACTTTACCAGAAAATAATTCAAATTAAAGATGAGAAATCCCTTAATAATGAATATTTATCAGAGGGAGGTACAATTGAAATTAAAAAAGCACATATTCATAAAACTGCTTTGATAAATTTTCAAGATTTTGTCAATAGTAGACACAGTATTAGAAATTTTGCTAATGGTGATGTAGATATAAAGTTGATAAAAGAGGCGGTTTCAATTGCTATAAAAACTCCTTCTGTTTGTAATCGACAAACTTGGAAAGTTCATGTTTACAGTCATCAAGAAATTAAAAATAAAATTTTGAGCCATCAGAATGGTAACCGAGGCTTTGGACAGGATGCTGATAAAGTACTAATAATTACTTCAGACCTCAATTATTTTACAGGTTCTTCAGAGAGAAATCAGTGCTTTGTAGATGGTGGTTTATTCGCAATGTCTCTAATTTATGCTTTGCATTCATTGGGACTGGGAAGTTGTTGTTTAAATTGGTGCGTGAGTCACCAAACAGATAAACTTATGAGAAAAGATGCAGGTATTAAAGAATCTGAAACCGTAATAATGATGCTTGCGGTTGGTAATTTACCTGATGAATTATCTGTTGCTAACTCTGCTAGAAAAGCAGTGGAGGAAGTTTTAGTTTTAAATCATTAAAAATGAAGGTAATTATATCAACCTATAAGCGGAGATTTATAGATGATTAAACCACTAATCGTTAACACAATGGATATAGACGGGGGTGCCGCTCGTGCAGCTTATCGGCTACATCAAGGGCTAAAACAAATAAATATTGATTCCAGAATGCTCGTTGGAAATAAGACTAGTGATGATATTACAGTTTTAGGAACAAATAATAAACTAGATAAAGCATGGATAAAAATAGCAGGAGCGTTAGACTCCCTACCCCTAAAAACCTATTCCCCTAGTCACAATTTAATGTTCTCCTTGCAGTGGTTACCTGATCAAATAGGAGCAAAAGTAGTTGAAATTAATCCTGATGTAATTCACTTACATTGGATTAATACCGGTTATATGCAAATAGAAACACTTGGGAAGTTCAAAAAACCGATAGTTTGGACACTACATGATATGTGGGCATTTACAGGGGGGTGTCATTATAGTGAAGATTGTGATAAATATACAATGTCTTGTGGTGCTTGTCCACAACTAGGAAGTCATAGAAAAGGTGATATCACTCAATGGATTTGGCAGAGAAAAGCTAAAGCATGGTCTAATTTAAATTTAACTATAGTCACCCCTAGTCTTTGGTTGGCTGACTGTGCTAAAAAAAGTCTTTTATTCCAGAACTTAAGAATTGAAGTTATACCCAATGGGTTAAATACTCAAGTTTACAAACCCATGGATAAAATAATGGCTAGAAAGTGGCTCAATTTACCATTAGATAAACATCTGATATTGTTTGGCGCTATTAACCCCACCGCTAATAAACGCAAAGGTTTTCATTTACTCAAACCTGCTATACAGAAGTTAAGCCAACAACACAACTCCAACAATATCGAATTGGTTATTTTTGGTGCATCTCAACCTTCACAGGTTCCCAATTTTGGGTTCAAAACACACTACTTAGGACGTTTACATGATGATATAGGACTAGCATTAGTATATTCAGCCGCAGATGTGATGATAGTACCATCTCTTCAAGAGGCTTTTGGACAAACTGCATCTGAGTCATTAGCTTGTGGTACACCAGTTGTTGCTTTCGACATAACCGGTTTAAAAGATATTATCGATCATCAACATAATGGCTACTTGGCTAAACCTTTTGATGTGGATGATTTAGCTCAAGGAATTACTTGGGTATTAGAGGACAAAGAAAGATTAATAAATTTAAGTAAGAATGCTCGGGAAAAAGTTGAGCGGAACTTTAGTTTAGAAATACAGGCTAACAGTTATTTATCAATATATAAATATGTTTGTGAAAATTAACTGCTAGATGTACGGCTTAGAGCATCTTCTTAGAAAAGAGGGGTAAAAAATCATGTCAATAGGCAATTTAGATCAAAGTTTATATGGGAATGTTAATAAAGTCAATTCCAGTCCCTGTATACTCCTTTTTGATTTGGAAACGGGAGGACATCACTCAAGTTATATTCGCCATCTAGTGAATTATTGCTGCGATCAAAAGTTGCCAATTAACCTAGATATTGTTGTATCGCCTAAATTTATAGATGAACATCCTGATGTTGTGGAAATTCCCATTAACAGAAATCAATCACAAATTAGATTTATATCAATAACTGTAGAAGAATATCGCTATTTACTTAATGCAGGTTCTTTATTGCAGAAAATATTTAGAGAGTGGAAATTATATTGTCAATATGCAAGGCTTTTGCAAGCAACACACTGTTTATTAATGTATTTGGATACTCTGCAATTACCTATAGCTTTAGGAGAACAGTCTCCTTGTCCATTCTCTGGGATTTATTTTAGGCCTACATTTCATTACAAAGATTTTAATCACTACACATTTTCTGTAAAAGATATCTTTCGAGGGTGGCGACAAAAATTAATTTTGCATATAGTTTTAAATAACCCCCAGTTTCACTGTTTATTTTGCCTGGACAACTTAGCTACTAAATATATTAAAAAACTTCACTCTCAAGCACAGATTGTTAGTTTAGCTGACCCTGTAAAAACATATAATTCTGAACAAGACAAAATTGACTTAGTGCGCCAAGAGCTTGGTATTAGTAAAGATAAAAAGATATTTCTTCTATTCGGTAAAATAAGTAGTCGTAAAGGTATCTATAAATTACTAGATGCTATTAAGATTTTACCTGATAAAGTTTGTCAAAAGATATGTTTGTTACTAGTGGGTTCTATGGTACAAAAAGATAAAATATTAGTACAAAGTCAAATAGAAATAATTTCTCAGTCTTTGCCTATAGAAATAATTACCTGTGATAAATTTATTGCAGAAGAACAAGTACACCTCTATTTCCAATTATCAGATGTTATCCTAGCTCCCTATCAAAAACACGTGGGAATGAGTGGAATATTATTACTGGCTGCTGCGGCAAAAAAACCCGTATTGGCATCTAATTATGGGTTGATGGGTCAGTTAGTAAGCCAAAATAAACTGGGTATAGCTGTAGATTCAACATCACATGAAGCAATTGCTAATAGCATGACCTATTTTATTGATAATCAAAAAAAACCAGCAGATATTTTTGACTTAAAACTCATCAATGATTTTGTAGAACAAAATTCTGTAGATAATTTTTCCCATACTTTATTTAAAAATATTTGTACAGAAATAAAAGCTGATTTTTTATAGGTTAAGAAAATATGAATATACATACATCTATTTTATCTTCCCCATTTTACTTGAAATTAAAAATATTATTATTCTCAATAGCTTTATTTGGGTATGGAATAATTGCCTCTTTTATTTACGATGGATCAACTTCGCGGTTGCTAACTCTACCTTATCGGGCATTTATATTTTTACTGAGTATACTAGTATTTTTAACTAATATTAATCATAATAACCATCAAAAAACAAGTAATTCAGGTAAAATATCATTACTGTACTTTGTGTTTATATATATTTTTTTCTACTCCTTAAGACTAGTCCATGATGTCGTATACCAAGATATATTTCGAGAACCTAGGGAATACTTGTTATTTTGGTTTGGTATGTGCTTAATACCAGGGATAACATTTATATTTTTAGATTTTAAGCATTCCCAAAAATATTTATATTTATCCTGGCTCTTATTGGCGATCGCATCAATTTTAGCAATACCTCTCATTTTACAAGAACAAGCCAGTGGAACATTTGTCGCACAGGGGAGATTGGCCAGGGAAGCATTAAATCCAATTTCCTTGGGACACCAAGGTGGTTCACTATTATTAATCAGTCTCTACATTTTACTTAATCAACAAGATAGCAATAATAAAATTACTCAAAATTTATATATATTATTTTCATTCATCGGTTTGATATTACTCTTTTTCGCTTCTTCCAGAGGTCCAGTTATAGCGGTTAGTTTCTGCTTTATTTTATATTTAATTAGAATTTTTGTACAAAAGTCAAAAGGTAATGTATGGAAAAAAATGGGTGTCATTATAATGTTGATGGTTTTTGCAAATCTTGCCCTTTCATTTGCATTGGATTCGGGTAGTAGTTTAATAGAACGTTTTTCTTCTACTGCTAATGATTTTGATAGTTCAAGATTTGTACAACGCCCAGAACTATATCAGACGGCTATTGAACTCATTGCCAAACATCCAATATTTGGCTATGGTTTAGAACTACCTGGTGTGGGATATCCACACAATATAATACTTGAAGCATTTCTTGCTACTGGGCTTGTAGGCGGATTTTTATTTATGATACTTTATATTTATGCCGCAATCAAAGCATTAAGAATAATTATGTATGAAAATAATCCATGGGGATGGTTAGGGATTATTTATATTCAGTATGCTATTGCTGGTATGTTTTCTGGTTCTTTATACAATTCATATATGTTTTGGTATTTATTCTTCGCTATTTGTGGTTGGAAGAAGTTAAATACAGCCCCCGGACAATAGCAATTTTGACTCATACCTTGATTTGGTTTCAATTATGAATTATTCTCCCATTGCACTTTTTGTCTATAAGCGTCCTGAGCATACTCGCCGTACATTAGAAAGTCTTATCCAGTGTCCTGAGTTTGCTGATAGTCCCCTCTATGTTTTTTGTGATGGTGTGAAAAAAGAAGAAGATAGAGAAAAGGTAAATCAAACTCGTGAATTAGTCCACTCTTTATTAAATGAAAAAGCCAATATTATAGAATCTTCAGAAAATAAGGGTCTAGCAAATTCAATTATTGCTGGAGTCAGTCATATATGTGAAATATATGGTCGTGTAATAGTTCTAGAGGACGATTTAGTAGTAGCGCCTGAGTTCTTAACATTTTTAAACAACGCTTTAGATAAGTACCAAGATCAAGACTCCGTAATGCAAGTTTCTGGATATATGTTTCCAATTCCAGAGTTAATACCGGAAACCGAAGCCCTATTTTTACCCTTCATATATTCTTGGGGATGGGCTACATGGCAAAGGGCTTGGTCAAAGTTTGACCCACAAAGTACTGGATGGGAAGTATTAAAGAGTGATAAAAATATGCGATCGCGTTTTGATTTAGATGATAACTACGGTTTTTTTGATATGCTAAATCAACAAATGTCTGGGAAAATAGATTCTTGGGCAGTTCGCTGGTATTGGAGTGTTTTTAAACATAATGGATATGTACTATATCCCCCAAACAGTTACATTATTAACATCGGTTTAGATGGTAGTGGTACACATGGTTCTTGGTATGTAAATCAACGTTTAAAACAGATTCATTATCAACAAAAATTGAGTCAATTTACACTACCAGATGATATTAAAATCAACGAAGACAAATTTAAGCTTATTAAAAAATATCTCAGAACTTTACAGCCCAAATGGGTGAAAATCCTGAAAAAATTCTTGATCCCTAGTTGGGTTGTAAAACTTCGTAAATGTGCCTTAGCTGTTCGTAATTACTTTGTTTGAATAGTCTGAGTATCTCAAGTTTGATCTATTTTGAATCACCACAAACACTAATTTATTAAGGTATCATATGGCTGTAAAATTTGTGAAATCTTTGATAAATACCCAAAAAATTAAATACATACAGCAAATATCAATTTTTTCCTCCTTTTTAAATTCTAAGTTAGGTGAATATAGCCGTATATATCCCTTTACTAAAGTAAGTGACACCCAAATTGGAGCCTATACTTATATATCTTACGGATGTATAATTAACAATTGTCACATAGGTAATTACTCTTCAATTGCTCGTGGTGTAAAAATTGGTTTGGGTAAACATCCGGCAAATTTCATTTCAACATCACCAATATTTTATTCTCTCAATAACCCTTTAAAAAAATTGTTTGTCAGATCGCAAAAGTTCACGGAATTTGAAAGAACAACTATTGGTAATGATGTCTGGATAGGAGTCAACGTTGTGATACTTGATGGCGTTACTATTGGAGATGGTGCAATCATTGGTGCTAATGCTGTTGTCACTAAAGACATTCCACCTTTTGCCATTGCAGTAGGTTCTCCTGCAAAAATCATTAGATATAGATTTTCCGAAGAAAATATGCAGAAACTATTGTCTATAAAATGGTGGAATAAAGATATTTCAGAATTAGAAAATGTTAAAGATTTATTTCAAGCTGAGGCTAATGATTCATTCATTGATAAATTAACAGACCTCATGGTTTGAAATTTTCTCTAGTAATTACATCGTTGAAAATATGGCAATTAATATTAAATCTTAAATTTCTCAGTTCTTTGGTATCCAGATTAAATATAATCATGAAACAAATCGCTATTCTTACCCAATATTTCTATCCCCATCAAGGTGCAACCTCTCAGCTAATTACAGACTTAGCTAAGGGACTGTCCCACAGGGGATACACTGTTAATATATTCACAGGAACCCAAGCAAAACAAACCACCCCAGAATCACTAAATCTTAAGATTAACCGCGCCTTCTCCCCCATTAAATCCAGCACCAGCATTTACAGTAAAATTGCCAGTTCAATATTTTTCCTCCTGGGCGCTTTATGGTATGTGATATTTCAAGTACCCCCTAGTACCCCCCTGTTAATTGCTTCTAACCCCCCCTACGCTGGTGTTTTAGGTATATGTTTTAAAATTATCCATCGGGGTAAATATTATTTTCTCCTGCAAGATATCTTTCCCGAATCAGCTGCAATGTCTGGAATAATCAAGGAAAACAGCATCATATATAAGTTCCTCAGCAAAGTTATCTATTTTACTTATAAATATTCTGAGTATATCATTGTTCTCACCACATCAATGCAGGAATTTATAGAGAAAAAATATCCTGATTTAAAATCTCGAATTAAAATCATTGAAAACTGGTCTATTGCAGATATTCCTATTGTGAAGAAACAGGAAAACCAATTTGCTCAAAAGTATCAGCTTCAGCAAATATTTACCGTTTTATATTCAGGTAATTTGGGTAGAATGCATGATATTGAAACCATAACGGAAGCGGCAAAAATACTTAGGGATGAACCGATTAGATTTGTATTTATTGGTGATGGTGCCAAAACTCAGATAGTTAAACAAGCTATTGATACCGAGCATCTGCAAAACATTCTTATACTACCATACCAGGCGCGAGAAGTATTACCTCTATCATTAACAGCTTGTGATATTTCCTTAGTTAGCCTGATACCAGGCGCAGAATACATAGTTGCACCCTCAAAACTTTACGGAATGCTAGCAGCAGGTAGGGGAATTATATCTATATCGGTATCAAATTCATATATAGACCAGCTATTAAGTAATTCTGGTTGTGGGATTAATATTCCCCCTAATCATCCTCAGTACCTTGCTGATATAATTCGTCAACTACAAAGTGACGAAGAAAAAGTTAAACTCATGGGTGAAAGAGCGCGCCAACTATATGAAAACAAATATACATTTCATCGTGCCTTAAGTGAATATGAGCAGATTCTGTTTTCTTCACCCTTAGAGGATGTTTGAAAAGTTTTCAACAGGTAATTTTTATCTTAGGGAACACACCGAACAGGGAACAGGGAACACCGGAAGGATTGGGAAGGATTGGGAAGGATTGGGGAACACACAAAAAACAATAAAATCTAGTCCCCTCCTTTTGCAAAGGGGAGGGAAAATGTCATCTTCAGATCACAAGTGTTGAATGTCGTTACAAAACTTTACATATTTAAGTATAGTAGTCTTATCAAGGGTAGAAATGTCAGCATTTCATAATATCTTCCATCCAATGGACATAACTGATTTGTTGACACATACAAGCCTGAAGATAGCGGAATTTATCT
>NZ_JANQDG010000118.1:0-53166 GCF_029891665.1 Anabaenopsis sp. FSS-46
GCAAAAATAAGGTGTAGATGTCTAGATTGCATTGTGCTGTCGAGGGTTTAGTAATTTCTCTCATTCTCCCATACCCATTACTAGACGACCCTTATTTATCAATGCACTATTTTGTTATTCTGTCAATGCGTAAGTCCTAAATTCATTAAATTATTGTGGAAACTATGAGCATTTTCTGAGCCAATATTCCCCTCAATCCCCCGGATAGCTAAATTCATTTTGCACAGCTTCCAGGTAGTGGGGTTAGACTCTTGGCCATAAATAGAAATATCCCCAACTTTACCCCCGTGAGACTCGACAAACTTCTCAGATTGAACAAACATTCCCCCGGAACCACAACAAGGATCATAAACTCGTCCTTTATAGGGTTCGAGCATTTCTACTAATAACTGCACCACACATCGCGGGGTGTAGAACTGTCCCCCATTCTTCTTTTCCGCACTAGCAAACTGTCCTAAGAAATACTCGTAAACTCTCCCTAAAATATCCTGAGAGCGACTTTCCGCATCGCCTAAACCAATGGAATGGTGCTAATTAAATCTATTAATTCCCCTAGTAATCGTTTATCTAGGGAGGGTTTACCATATTCTTTGGGTCTCAGCAGCATCTAAGTGACCCCGCAATTTATCCGCAGCTTGCCATAATTTCTCTTCAAAGCCCAAGTTAGTGCTACCAGCTTTAGATTTAGTTTGTTTCTTGGCCACTTAGTCCCTCACCCTTTACCTGCTGTTGTCCTGGTTCTGATTAATTAAATCATACCATCAACTTAGTCAGTGATTTTACGTTGATTTTAGTAATACTTATGATTGTAAATCAATCAAGTAACAAACTCAGGGGGGAGTGTCAACAAAAATCTTTGCTCAACTCGCCATAAAACTGGGACGCTCTCACCCCAAATTTTCGGTAGGATGATTCAAGATGCAAAAGAGGCTAGGTAAAAACTAGATATTAGTATTCTCCCTCTTTGTTAGAGATACCTTAATTCCGTCTCTACAGCACTCGACAATATTTCAACAAGTAAGCACACTCCATGCGTATTTCTCTAAATTGGCTGCGGGAACTGGTAGAAATTAAACTGAGTCCAGAAGAATTAGCACAAACCCTAACAATGGCTGGGTTTGAAGTCGAAGAGATCGAAGATCGCCAAACTTGGGCTAATGGCGTGGTTGTGGGTAAAGTGCTTGAGCGTCAACCCCACCCCAACGCTGATAAATTAAGTGTTTGTCAAGTGGATATCGGCGCATCTGAGACTTTAAATATTGTCTGTGGTGCGCCTAATGTCAAGGCGGGTATTTACGTACCAGTGGCTACTACTGGTACTTATTTACCAAATATCGATTTAAAAATTAAGCCGGCAAAGTTGCGCGGTGTCCCTTCTCAAGGTATGATTTGTTCTTTAAAAGAACTCGGTTTACCTAGTGATGTGGATGGAATCCATATTTTCCCCCAGGAAAATCTACCTTTGGGTAGTGATGTGCGTCCGTTATTAGGTCTAGATGATGTAATTTTAGACGTTACTGCTACTGCTAACCGTGCTGATGCTCTGTGTATGGTAGGGATAGCCAGGGAAGTGGCGGCTTTGACTGGCGGTAAGTTGAGTATACCTCAACCTGAGACTACATCAGTATCCAGGGGTACTAGTAATTTAAAATTAAAAGTTGCTGATACCCAGGCTTGCCCTGCTTATATTGGTACTGTAGTTGCACAACTGAAAATAGCCCCTTCTCCTGATTGGTTGCAACAGCGTTTACGGGCGGCTGGGGTAAGACCTATAAATAATGTTGTGGATATTACTAACTATGTTTTATGGGAATGGGGACAACCACTACACGCCTTTGACAAAGACCGTTTACAATCTGTTGGGGGCGGTGAGGGTCTGACTGTTGGTGTTCGCTTTGCTACTGCTGGGGAATCTTTGAAAACCCTGGATGGGGTAACGCGCAAATTGTCAAGCCAAAATTTGTTAATTACTGTTAACAATACACCGGTTGCGCTGGCGGGTGTGATGGGTGGAGAGGAAACAGAAGTTTATGACGGTACTCACAGTATTGTTTTAGAAGCTGCTTTGTTTGATTCTGTGGCTATTCGTCGTTCCGCTCGGAGTGTGGGGTTAAGAAGTGAGGCTTCGGGAAGATATGAACGGGGTGTTAATAGAGCTGAGTTAGAAATAGCCTGTAACCGTGCTTTATCTCTGATGAGTGAGTTAGCTGGTGGGGTGATTGTCCAACAAGAAATGGCTGACACTCGCCCAGACCCATCTACTTGGAGTCGTTCTATATCTCTACGTCTTGACCGGGTGAATGAGGTGCTCGGTCCTGTGGATTTGGGAGAGGATACCGGGGAAATTACCGCCGCTGATGTGGAACGCATTCTGTCTGCTTTGGGATGTAACCTAACTTCTACGAGTGAACAAACTTGGACGGTGACAGTACCGCCCTATCGTTACCGTGATTTAGAACGGGAAATTGATTTGATTGAGGAGTTAGCCCGTCTCTATGGCTATGACAATTTTTGTGATACTCTGCCAGAAAAGTCAGAGGCTGGTTATTTACCCGTAGATCAAGAATTAATTCGCAACTTAAGGGCTTTTCTCAGGGCGGAAGGATTAACTGAAGTGCTCCATTATTCTTTGGTCAAACCGGGGGATGATAGACAAATTGTTTTGAGTAATCCCTTGTTTGGGGAATATTCCGCACTGCGAACTGATTTGATATCGGGTTTGATTGATGCTTTTCAATACAATTTAGAGCAAGGAAATGGTTCTCTGAATGGTTTTGACATGGGGCGCATTTTCTGGCAAGAAGAAGAAGGTTTGCAAGAAACCGACGCGATCGCTGGTATTATGGGAGGGGACAGGTTTTTGGGTAAGTGGTCAAAAGGCGGTCGTGAACAAGCTATGACCTGGTTTGATGCCAAAGGTATTTTGGAAAGTGTTTTTAATGCACTCAATTTAAAGATAGAGTATCAACCAGATTGTCGCGATCAGCGTTTACACCCAGGACGC
Organism: Anabaenopsis sp. FSS-46; assembly: GCF_029891665.1. NCBI lineage: Bacteria > Bacillati > Cyanobacteriota > Cyanophyceae > Nostocales > Nodulariaceae > Anabaenopsis > Anabaenopsis sp. FSS-46. Next base: position 3,005 of record NZ_JANQDG010000118.1, read on the forward strand.
ACCGCTTCTTTATGGGTGGGTGGTAACAGACTGGGTATATTTGGGCAACTTCATCCCCAATTACGACAGGACCGGGGTTTACCTGATTCTGTCTATGTGTTCCAGCTAGATGTTAATGTGTTGTTGGATGCCATTGATCAAGATGAAATTCTCATTCCCACTTTTGTGGCTTATTCTACCTATCCAGCGAGCGATCGCGATATTGCATTCTACGCACCTGTAAACGTCTCGGTGGCAGAAATTGAAAAATCTATTCACAAAGCCGCAAAGGGACTGCTGGAATCTGTAGAATTGTTTGATGAATATCGTGGTGAAAATGTCCCCCCAGGACAACGGAGTTTAGCTTTTCGTCTAGTATATCGAGGGAGCGATCGCACTCTTACTGATACTGAAGTTGAGCCTGTACATAATAAGGTTCGTGAAGCTTTAGTGGAGAAATTTGGCGTTAGTCTCAGAAGTTAATTAACAGTGATTGGAGGTTTTGACCATCAAAATCTCCAATCTTGAAATTCAAGAATTGCCCATCTTAACTGTCTCAGATATATAGTAGAATCTTGGGAAAGAAGTATATTTTCAAGATAAAAAAACAGTAATTATGCCGAAATACATCATGTGGGGAACTTACTGCGAAAACGTTTTGGAAAAACGGGATCCCTATCGTCAAGACCACTTAGATGGGTTAGCAAAACAAAAAGCATCAGGTTTACTGATTACTCTCGGTCCGACCAAGGATACTACTAAAGTGTTTGGAATTTACGAAGCTGAAGACGAAGCAACTGTGCGCCAATTAGTGGAAAATGACCCCTACTGGAAAAATGGCATCTGGACTGAATATTTTGTGAAAGAGTGGATTCAAGCCTTTTGAATAATTATAAGGTGCGTTGACGAACGCGTAACGCACCGAGAAATTTTCTGTTACGGCTAGTCTAATTCACTCCCTCTAACTCTCACAGCTTCGGATACCTATTGAACATTTACCTCAACTGGACTGGCTTCATTAGTGAGTTTATTAGCCTTTTAAAGCTTTTCTAAAATTGCGCCGATATGACTTATTGGCAATAAATAAAGCTGGCCATAACAATGATAAACTCAGGCGATTAGATAAAGTTTGACTGAAATTAGTTCGTTCAAAGCCATTCCATAACTTCCAAACACCACCCACATAAACCACTATTAAGCCAAAAATAATTAACTTGATCATTGTCATCGACTCCGTTATTGACACTTAAAATCTGTAATCTATGATACTTACTCTCCGCAAGTTCATATTTTACAGCTAGTTAACATTGAGCAAAATGAAGTACCTAATGCCACCATAAAACATAGAGACAAGAAAAACCAATTGAAAGTCAAAAGATCCCAAATTTTCCTTGTTCCTTGTTGTGTCATGGCTTCCTGATGAAGAGATCATAAATCTGCCTATTTCTCACTAGATGCTTCTTAGGTAAGTTACTTAAATACCAATATCCATAGGAGACTAAAGAAAGAACATACAATATACTCTCACGGGTGTGTAAGCAGCAAAAACTGCAAATAACTAAGGAGAATTTATGCGTGCAGTACTGATGGCAGGCGGTTCGGGTACTCGGCTTCGCCCGTTAACTTGTGATCTGCCTAAACCAATGGTGCCTATTCTGAATCGGCCCATTGCCGAACATATCATCAATCTACTAAAGCGACATCAAATCACAGAAGTTATTGCTACATTGCATTATCTACCAGATGTCTTGCGAGACTACTTTCAAGATGGCAGTGATTTTGGCGTGCAGATGACCTATGCTGTGGAAGAAGACCAACCCCTAGGAACCGCAGGCTGTGTCAAGAATATTGCCGAACTGCTGGATGAAACATTTTTAGTGATTAGCGGTGATAGTATCACAGATTTTGACTTAACAGCGGCGATCGCATTCCACAAGCAAAAACAATCAAAAGCCACCTTAGTTTTAACCCGAGTTCCCAACCCCGCAGAATTTGGAGTGGTAATTACGGACGAGGAAAGTAAAATTAGGCGCTTTTTAGAAAAACCTTCTAGCAGTGAGATTTTTTCTGATACGGTCAACACAGGTATTTACATTCTGGAACCAGAAGTATTAGATTATCTACCATCTCATACAGAATGCGACTTTTCCAAAGACTTATTTCCCTTAATGCTGGAAAAAGGTCAAGCCCTGTATGGTTACATTGCTAAAGGTTACTGGTGCGACGTGGGTCATTTAGATGCCTATCGTCAAGCTCAATATGACGCCTTAGATCGTAAAGTAAAACTTGACTTTGCTTATCCAGAAATTTTACCAAACTTGTGGGTAGGGCAAAATACCTTTATCCCCTCCACAGCCATAATTGAAACTCCCGCCCTAATTGGTGATAATTGCCGCATTGGGGCCAGAGTGCAAATTGAAGCAGGAACCATCATCGGAGATAATGTCACCATTGGCGCTGATGCCAATCTGAAACGACCGATTTTATGGAATGGGTCAATTATCGGAGATGAAGCACATCTGAGCGCTTGCGTGATTTCTCGCGGTACCCGTGTTGATCGGCGCGCTCATGTCTTAGAAGCGGCTGTAGTGGGTTCCCTGTCTACTATAGGGGAAGAAGCACAAATCAGCCCTAATGTCAGGGTTTGGCCCAGCAAAAAGATTGAATCAGGTGCAGTGCTCAATATTAACTTGATTTGGGGGAACACTGCTCAAAGAAACTTATTTGGGCAGCGTGGTGTACAAGGATTAGCTAATATTGACATCACCCCAGAATTTGCTGTGAAGTTGGGATCTGCTTACGGTTCTACCCTGAAACCCGGTTCTAAGGTGACAGTTTCCCGTGATCAACGCAACATTTCTCGCATGGTTACCCGGTCATTAATTGCTGGTTTGATGTCTGTAGGTATTGATATTCAAAATCTCGATGCTACAGCTATTCCCATAGCACGGACAGTTATACCCACAATGTCCGTCGCCGGTGGGGTTCATGTACGGGTACACCCAGATCGCCCTGATTATATCCTGATTGAATTTATGGATGCTAAGGGGATTAATATTACCAAAGCTCTGGAGAAGAAAGTTGAAGGAGCTTATTTTAAGGAAGATATGCGGCGATCGCAAATTCATGAAGTTGGGGATGTAGCCTATACCAGTCAAGTAATTGAACGCTATTGCACAGCCTTTGAGAAGCTGTTAAACGTTGATACCCTGCGCAACAGTCGAGCAAAAGTAGTAATTGACTATGTTTATGCTGTATCTGGGGCGGTTTTACCACTCATGTTAGATAAATTTGGCGCTGATGCAGTGGTACTGAATGCGAGTGTGAATAAATCGGCCATGTCAGTTACCGACCGCGAAACACTGCTGACTCAGCTGGGTCATGTAGTGGAGGCGCTCAAAGCCAACTTTGGTGTGCAAGTTTCAGCTAATGGGGAACAGTTGATTTTAGTTGATGAATCAGGCTTTCCCATCCGGGGGGAAATTTTAACAGCACTGATGGTAGACATGATATTAACATCTAACCCCAGAGGCACGGTAGTTGTACCTGTTCATGCTTCTAGTGCTGTGGAACAAGTCGCCCGTCGTCACGATGGCAGGGTAATTCGCACTAAGGCTAATCCTACAGCTTTGATGGAGGCTTGTCAAAAAAATTCTCATGTCGTCTTAGGCGGTAGTGGCGAAACTGGTTTTATTTTCCCCCATTTACATCCGGGTTTTGATTCCATGTTCTGCATCGCTAAGTTAATTGAGATGCTGACTATTCAAGAGCGATCGCTGGCTACTGCGCGTTCAGAATTACCCCGTGTAGTTCATAAAGCTTATACAGTCCGTTGTCCTTGGAGTGCTAAAGGAGCGCTGATGCGTTATTTAGTGGAAACACACCCAGCCCAAAACCTAGAGTTAATTGATGGGGTGAAAATTTGCCAACCCTACGATGATAGTTGGCTATTAGTTTTACCAGACGCCAGCGAGCCTTTAGTACATTTGTATGCCAACAGTAATGATCGCGATTGGGTAGATGAAACACTCAGAAACTACCGCACCCGTGTTCAGACCTTCGTGGAAAGACAACAAGAATACCAACCAGCAGAGGTGTAAATATTGATAGGATAGCGTGGCGATAGCCATACAATAGTGGTTATTTAGAAGTCATTCTTAGACCACTGGGAAGCTCGGAAGTTAAGTGTAGACTTGGTTGGTTTTGAGTAGGTTTAACAAAGCGGATTAGCCGGGGTAACCTATCGCTAACTCAGTTTGAGGATCAAAAAAGTGCAGTTTTTCTGGATTTAACGAGAACCATAATTCCTCACCAACCTTGACTAACCTATCCGGTGGAACTCGCACCTGTAGATAGTTATCTGTATACTCAATTTGAGATTCAGGTGGGGAAATTCTCACAGACACAAAAGAATCATTGCCCAGATTTTCTACCAAGTCTACTTTGACGGGTAAATTTTTGGTCGCTGGTACACTCAAAATTAAGTGTTCCGGGCGAATACCTAAAATGATGGTTTGCTGATCATATTTCCGCAGGGGTGTCGCCCAAACGTCTGGGAGAGTGAGGCGAAAATGGTTATGGGTAATTAATAACGGAGCATGGAACCTCACCGGAATAAAATTCATGGGCGGGGAACCAATGAATTCAGCCACAAAGCGGTTAGCAGGATGGTTATAAAGTTCTAATGGGGATGCGACTTGCTGAATTTGACCTTGATTCATAATGGCAATGCGATCGCCCATAGTCATAGCCTCGGTTTGGTCATGGGTGACGTAAATGGTGGTGGTTCCTAGTTGGCGTTGCAATTTGACAATTTGGGCGCGGGTTTGGGCCCGCAATTTAGCATCCAAGTTAGAAAGGGGTTCATCCATTAAAAACACTTGGGGGTCACGGGCGATGGCTCTTCCTAAAGCTACCCGTTGTCTTTGACCCCCCGATAGCTGTTTGGGTAAACGATTCAGCAAGGTTTCCATTTGTAATAATTGGGCAACATTTAGCACCTGCTGATCTACCTGCCTTTCTTGAGCAGAAATGTAACGTAGTCCTTTAGGTAACTTTCTGGTGATTCCTACAAGGATATTTGTCGCCCATGTTGGGAGTGAGGAGTTTTGACTTTCCCCATTGCCTAATGGGCGGCGACGGAGTCCAAAAGCAATGTTGTCATAGACAGTCATGTGGGGGTAGAGGGCGTAATTTTGAAACACCATGGCAATGTCTCTTTCTTTGGGTGGTAGGTGATTAATTAAGCGATCGCCCACCCAAATATTCCCTGCTGTCATCGCTTCTAACCCGGCAATTAACCGGAGTAGAGTGCTTTTACCACAACCTGAAGGACCCACCAGCACCATAAATTCACCATCGGCGATGGTCAAATTAATTCGCCGTAAGACATTGATAACTTCTGCCGGTTCTGGGGTAGCATTTTTTTTATTCCTATGACTAGGAAAGGTTTGGGATGCTACACTTTCCCCTTTCCGCTGGGGAAACGTTTTATAAATATTTTCTAAAACAACTTGCGCCACGAGTATCTGAAGTAACGGTAATTATATGGCTGACTCCGCACAGGGGAAGGTATGGCTTACCCCACGCTACGCTATCAGCACCCATGATATATGTTACCTGTGACTAGGAAAAGTAAAAAAACTGTAACCAACAAAGCAGACTACCCTAGATTTATGAGAGTATTTTTTGCCCATGAAGTGGTATGATTGTACTACTCATGCAGAATTTAATGCTCGTTGTAGTCAGGCGAAGGTAGGGAATGGTATCGCAAGTACTATTCAAAGCGATCGCTTGGCTTTTATGCTAGAAAAGACTCAAAGCTCAAAGTGTATGTCAGGAATTCATTTAGGCAAATTAAATATAGTTAGCTAATTAAAATCTTATTGCTTGATCAAAAACTTGTCCAATTAGGAGGATTCAATGAATAGCTGCGTTTTAATGGCGGAAATCATTCAAGAACCACAATTACGCTATACAGCCGATAACTTAGCCATCACAGAAATGCTGGTACAGTTCCCCAATTCTCAGCGTGCGGAAGACCAGTTAGTTACCCTAAAGGTAGTGGGCTGGGGGAATATGGCTACAGAAATTCAGCAAAACTACCACCAAGGCGATCGCGTGATTTTAGCAGGACGCTTAGGGATGCACACTGTTGAGCGTCAAGAAGGGTTTAAAGAAAAACGGGCTGAATTAACAGTACAACAGATTCAACCTCTAGGAAGTAATTTTACATCATCCACAACGCTAAATTCGTCCGTCACCTCAACACCCCTACAAACAGCATCCCCTGTTGTTACACCTTCACGCAACGAAGTTGAATTACCTCCAGTCAGCGCCCCGACTCCCGTTGGCGCTGCACCTCAGCGGAACAACTTCCCATCCACACAGCCAGTCCAAAATTTTGAACGCACTGCTTATACCCCTGTGAACGAGCAAGAACAAGATCCCGATGACATTCCTTTCTAAGTCGGGGATGGGAACTGGGTCACAAGAACCGTTGAGTAATGAGCAAGGGGAAACATGAAGTGCGATCGCTGATTATTGATAACTACGACTCCTATACATTTAATCTCTATCAGATGCTCGCTCAGGTGAATGGAGAACTTCCCCTGGTAATTCGCAATGATCAGATTGATTGGAAGGATGTAATCAAACTCACATTTGACAATGTTGTGATTTCCCCAGGTCCGGGTCGTCCAGAAAATGTCTCGGACTTTGGTATCTGCGGCCAAGTGATTCAAAATCTCCAAAATCTTGATGTACCCCTGCTGGGTGTTTGTCTTGGTCACCAGGGACTAGCTCATGTATACGGCGGTACTGTAACTCATGCACCGGAGGTTATGCATGGGCAATCTAGTAAAATATATCACAATTCTTCTGCTCTATTTGAGGGAATTCCCCAGGGCTTCTCTGTGGTACGCTACCATTCCTTAATGGTTGCCCAAGACTTACCCAACTGTTTAGAAAGAGTCGCTTGGACAGAAGCCGGATTGATCATGGGGCTGCGTCATCGGTATTTACCATTTTGGGGTGTGCAATTTCATCCCGAATCAATCTGCACTGAATACGGCTGGAAGATTTTAGAAAACTTCCGTAATTTTACTAAGAACTTATCCCCGAACCGAGAGAGAGAAACTAAGTATCAAGACAGTGCCAAAAAATTGACTCGACAAAATCCTATTCTTCCTTGCCAGTACCAAGTTTATAGTCAAAAACTGGATATCTATCCAGATCCAGAACAGGTGTTTGTACATCTGTATGGCCAGGCCACACAAGCGATCGGTAAAGATACTCACGCCTTTTGGCTTGATAGTAGCTTAGTTGAGCCTGGTCTTTCTCGCTTCTCTTTTATGGGAGGAAGTGGCGGTTTAAATAGCTTGTTGGTTGAATACCGCACGGAAACTAGAGAATTAACTATTACCCAATCTGGTCAAAAGACACAGATAAATGCCAGTATTTTTGACTATCTTCAAAGTCAAATTAATGAGCGTAGTTATCAGTCTGATGAGCTACCCTTTGACTTCAATTGTGGGTTTGTGGGCTACTTTGGTTATGAAATCAAGGCAGAATGTGGTTCTGAGTTAGTTCATTGTGGACCCCTTCCCGATGCTATGTTTCTGTTAGCTGATCAAATCATTGTGTTTGACCACCAAGAACAAACTACCTATCTGGTATGTCTGGCCAAACAGCATCAAACTACAGCAGCAAAGGAGTGGTTAGAGTCAACAGAAAAACAACTGCGCACACTCCCAGACCTTCCACCTATTGTACCGCCCCTTAGTCATACCCCCATCAATTTTCGTCTGAGTCGTTCTCACCAGACCTACATAAATGATATTTACCAATGTCTGCACAAAATTAAGGACGGGGAAAGCTATCAAATTTGTTTGACTAATAAACTTTACACAGATGCTGCTCCCGATCCATTATGCTTTTATCGTACCTTACGCCGAGTTAATCCGGCTCCTTACTCGGCATTTATGCGCTTTGGTGAAGTTGCTATTGCTTGTTCATCCCCAGAACGATTTTTACGTATTGACCGCGCTGGGTGGGTAGAAACTAAGCCGATTAAAGGAACTTTAGGCCGTGGTCAGACTCCAGAGGAAGATAAAATACTGCGGGAAAAACTGCTCAGTAGTGAAAAAGACCGCGCCGAAAACTTAATGATTGTGGATTTGTTACGCAATGATTTAGGTTTGGTATGTGAAGTGGGTAGTATCCAGGTGACAAAGTTGATGGATGTGGAAACTTACGCCACAGTACATCAACTTGTGAGTACGATTCGGGGTTATTTACGCGCGGATATGACTGCTACTGATTGTATTAGAATGGCGTTTCCCGGTGGTTCGATGACGGGTGCGCCGAAAATTAGAACTATGAAGATTATCGATGAGTTAGAATCTGAAGCTCGTGGAGTTTATTCCGGTGCTATTGGGTTTTTAGCTCTCAATGGTGCAGCAGATTTAAATATTGTCATTCGTACCGCAGTTTTAACTCCTAGTGGAACTTCTATTGGGATTGGCGGTGGTATTGTGGCTTTATCTGAACCGGAAGCTGAGTTTGAGGAGGCTTTTCTCAAAGGTAAGGCGTTAATTCAGGCTTTATCGTAATTAGGACTTACGCATTGATGTCCCCAGCGAGTGGGGACACCTCCATTCTAAACACATACCCTGTAAGAAGTCTAGAGGCACTTTCCAATAGCGATAGCGTGGCGTTAGCCAGGTTCAATAAACTTAACCTCCCAAATGGACTTAAGCATACTAACAAAACTCCTGAAACCCTTATATAGCAAGCGACTGAGGTTAATCTGCACTCGCTAGATTGACGATGTCAATACATCAGAATCACTATTTCAGCTTTTTTGATTGAACTTCGGTAATAGTTAACTAGTGCATTACAACAGCATTTAGGCGATCGCGCTACTGTAAGCCATTCCATATACTCCCATCCCTTTGTAAGGGGAGGGGTTGGGGGTGGGGTCAAACCTCATCAAACTATTTGCAAAGGGCGAAGCGCTACTGTAAGGCGATCGCCATTTCATAGTTGGTTTAGTAGCCTTCAGCCCGGATGTTAAAACCTTAGCTTCTTCTGAGAGGAGGGATACAACCATCAAACTGTGGGATGTAGCAACCCGGCGGTCAATTGCCACTTTCAGGGGACATTCAGATTGGGCACTTCCATGGGGTTCGTTCAATAGCATTCAGCCCAGATGGTAAAACCATGCTCTCTGGAAGTAAAGACGGTACTATCAAGATTTGGCAAAGGCGTAATTAATTCACAGCTGAGTAAGTCGGTGGGGAAATTTGTAAGAGCAAAAATTGTTAAATATAACACATTCTATACTATAGTTTCTTCTTTCTTTGTTACGGGGAAACTAGATCCTCAGTTTAGTTAGTGTCACAGTAAAAGCATCTGTTGTAAGCAGATTGTGCAATATACAGGAAACTTACCCAGCTATCATAAACATTGAACACAGTACCACGCAAATAATTTTGTATTCTGAAAAATCCATCTTTAGGCAGATGACAAAATTACGTCAATGTACATCTGGGATCCAGGTATAAATAAAATATTTATTTACATATGCTGTAAAAGCAAATGTGATATTATCAGTCTAATTTGATTCAATATATACTTTGTGAGCTTTCTCACAACAGCCTCCTACTTTTAAAACATCCTCTAACAGGGAGATCACAAACTATCTGGTAGTTGCTGTTCTATTGAGTACGGTTGCGGCAAAACTTAGCTATAGAGTCACCCTATGGAAGACACAATTTATGTCGTTTACCCTTAATATTGATAACGCTGCGACACCAAGAGCTAGCCAAATTACTAGAATTATTCAAAAGCGTCGCCCACTATCTCAAAAAATTGAAACTGTAGAGACTAATCTCAAGACTCTTTCTACTACCTTACGCCAACTTGAAAGGCAACGTGACCAGTTGCTCGGTAGAGTTGGTGATATTGGTACAGTTGGAAGCCTTAGAAAAATTGATTTTTCTGCGATTCAAAAAAGTATTGATATCGAGCTAACGACTCTCAACAGTCTTAAATCTCGATTTTCGCGTAATACTCTCAACATAGGAGTTGTAGGACGAGCCAGACAGGGTAAGAGCCGTCTTCTCCAAAGTTTGACAGGGCTATCAACGGCTGAAATACCAGACGGTGATGATCAACACTGTACAGGAGTTCGTAGTAATGTCCATCATAATTCAGAGATCAAAGAAACTTATGCCCAAGTTTGGTTTCACACTGAGCGTTCTTTCTTAGATGAAGTGATTGCTCCTTATTATGAACAACTTCACTTAGGTTCTAGACCACGTTCAATTCAAGATTTTGCTGATATTCCTTTACCAGAGCTTCCTAAAGAATTGGCGGAAAAAAGACAGGCTGCGGCTAAGTATGACCATCTTTGTAGGTATCATCAAAACATTGACAAATATCGTAATGCTTTATCAGAATCTTCTCCGCGTCGCATTTCACGGCATGAAATTAGGGAATATGTTGCTCAAGACACGCTAGAAAGAAAACGAATTTACTTTAATTACCTTGCAGTTAGGGAGGTTAAAATTGTTTGTTCTTTTCCCAATGTAGATGTTGGTCAAATCGCTTTAATTGATATGCCGGGGTTAGGAGACACTGGGATTGGTGATGAAGAGCGTATGATCAAAACATTAGGACAAGATATTGATTTAGTTCTGTTTGTCCGTATGCCTAAATCCACTGGAGATTTTTGGTCTAAAGAGGATGTTGAACTCTATGACATGGCTAATAGTGCTTTGATTGACCTTCCTATCAAAGAATGGTCTTTCATGGTACTTAACCACATTGGAGGAAGTGCTGACAATCGAAGAAATTGTGAAAGCCTAGCTGCTACAATTACGGAAAAGCACATTGATGTTCAAGATATTATAATTGCAGACTGTGCTAATTCTGAAGAAGCGCAAATTGAAATTTTAGATCGAGTTTTGCATTATCTAGGGCAAAAAATAGAGATATTAGATCGGCAATATGCTTCTGCTTGTCAGGACAGACTAATTCAGCTTCAGAAAACTGTTGTTATCGAACTGGACAAAGCTAAGGATGCTTGGAGGCAAGCATCAAAAGATGACTGGTTTCCTAAATTTCTCGAACTTTTTGGCAAGTTTTGGAACGATTTGACAAGAGAACTTGAACGTTTGAGTTCATCCATGATCTCCGAACGAGATAGTGATGATAAAAATTTTCAATCAGCTGTCGATGCTGCTATTGCTGCTTGTCGTTCTGAGCCAGGTATTCCCACATCTAACGAAATTGAACAAAAATGCTATGCTGCTGGGGCATATATGACTGCCTATGCTGAATCTTTGCATGAAGTCCGTACTCATCTTTCAAAACAATTCTTGTCTCTAGATATCGCGTTAAAGGAATCTCTGGAGGAAGCAAAATTTCGTGTAGTGGAAGTTTTAGTCAATCACGGTAGATTAGGGAAAATAGCAGAGGGACGCGGAAGCGACTTTTTAAAGCAATTAGCCGAAAAAATTCCCGAAAATTTAACTGGATTAAAGCTTGGTTTTCAAACACTTGCAACATTTGACCTCCAGTATCGCGGACTCGTTCAACATAGAATTAGAAGGCATTTAGATGTCTTAACTCCTAATAGAACTACCTACAGGCTGGACGGAGGTTTTTGGGATAAATGGATGGATGTAAAAACAGGACGAGTGAACTCAACTCCTCCCGCAGAAAAAATTGTATATAATCTGTGTAAGGCTCAAGCTGAAGCAGTTAACAATTGTGAGAAAGAACTTAAAAGCCTTTTAAAAGAGCCAAGCCAAGCAGGTTTCGCCATTGTTGAAGAATTTATTGACCGAGTATTGCGTGCTGAAAACGTTCGTACTGAATGGCAAATTTTTTTACAGGAAGTCGCTGCTGATGTTTGGATCGATGAGTTTGGTACAACATTGGAGCGCACTCAACTCAGACGAGATTGGATACAGAAAATAGGAGAGGTCGAAAACGCAAAACAGCTAGATGCCTTAAACTTTTTGCGATAGGCTATTGCGTTGTTTATATGAACAAGCAAGAAGCATCTGACTATCTGGGTGTAAGTGTCCGGGCGCTGGAGCGTTATGTGCAGCAGGGACGAATCAGCGTTAAATACGAGAAGGGTAAGACTTGCCCCACAGCTAACTTTGAACAAGCTGAACTGGAAGCTTTTCGAGAGGAGTTAAACCAGCCCACTGTTAAGCCAGCTTTTGAATCTCGCCAAACTGCGACAGACCAACAGGAGGAAACAGGTATTGCAGTCCAATTATCCTGTTTTGGGATTATCCGAAAATAGGTTTATTGTACTGACATACATATAGTGCTAAAGCCAAAGCCCTATGAAATCTATCTCCAGCCATGAGTATGAAATATTCCGGCGCTGTATGATTGCGGCACGCAAGGAAGCACAACTTACTCAGGAATCTCTCGCTAAATCTCTTCAAAAACCCCAATCTTTTGTTGCTAAATATGAGAATGGGGAGCGGCGCTTGGATGTCGTCGAGTTTATCATAGTTACTCGGGTAATTGGCGTGGATCCTTGTGCCATTCTGAGGAAGGTTGAACAACAAATATCTAAAGCATCTTGTGAAGAAAAATGATGAACACACAAGATGTAATCAAACTTGCTGCTGAGTATTTAGCTAATTTATCGGGGCATACATTTGATGTTTTAAACATATCTAAACCTATGACAGTTAATGCAGCAGTCAATTTAGCTAAAGTGATCTCGAAGCTTTCACCATTACTAGGAAATCTAATCGAATTTAACACTGTTGAGTTTTTAAATAAGCAGGATGATTTTGCTGAATTTGGAACATGGCAGAGACAAGATCCGGGATTCCCTGATGCTATCTTTGTGGGAAACATTCAACCAATACCAGGATTAGAGATTAAAGCATGGTTTCCATTGGCAACAGAGATAACAGCGCGATTCAAAGATAGCCAGAATCACTTTCAATTTGATCAAACTCACGTTGCGATATTGGCATGGCTACCTGAGAAGATTATTTACGGAAAACCTCGTATTTTAGATGTGTGTGTTGTATCTGGCTTGTCAGTAGCTCTCGCTAGAGACACTCATTACCATAATCCGCCAGACTATCTTGTTTTGGAGCCAGAGGATACAACCCAAAGGACGGCAAATTTACAGCAAACGAACACTAATGGCTATAAATTTCAAGGTTCTGACAGTGAATTTTTAGAGGCTCAGAAAATAGTTGACTCATGGGGATCTGAAGCCAAAATTTACAAGCCGACTAAGGAATATCAGCACCTTCTACGGGAATTACTAATACGATATAAATACAGGCTAGACACTAACTTTGCTAAAATAGACAGAATTATGCACCCCGGCATTGAGGAATTCAAGAAACGTGTTTACAGGGTTGAAGTTTGTGGTATGCCAGTTAAACAATGGAACAGGATTTTATCAAGCCACCAAGAAGTCACTATAAAAAAATCATTGCAGGAGTATCTAGGGATTAAAGAAGAGAGCATTGATGAACTTCTGGATTAAATCGCTCGACTCCATAATAGAAATAATCTGGATCAATTTCACACGAGTAGGCTTTGCGCCTGAGTTTGCGGGCTGCTAAAGACGCACTAAACAGTCCCCCGAAGGGTTCCCAGACTACATCATATTCATCACTTGATGATTCAATAATCATGGTCATCAAATCGAGAGGCTTTTGGTTAAGATGCAATGCCTTTCCAGATGTTGTTTTAACTCTTTCATCACCTCGTAGGGGTTGGCGTTCCCATACATTGGTAAAACCATGAGGACATCTAAACTTTGATCGCATTTTACTCCATTCTGCTCCTGTCAATGGTTGATTACCATCTAGAGAAAAATAAGGTTTTCCTTCAGAGCTACCATGCTCATTCGCATAATTTACTAGCCTTTCAAACATCTCTGGAGGCGGAAAGTACCATAAATGTCCTTGATCAAAATATTTCCTAGTGGCTGCATCTACCACACCACAAGCATCGTTTGCTCTTCGTAAAGGCAATCTAGACCGTTTCCATTCTTTCAGTAACCAGGCTTTTAAGGTAAGTTCGTTAATTCTAACTTCTCTGACATATTGAACACAAACTTCTGTAACCACCGGAAATCTGCGAATTTTTTCTGTGTTAACATTCCCTGCAATGTGACCTTTGCCTTTATTCCAAATATTGCAGTTAATATAGCGCCAACCATACTTTTCTAAAATTGGATGTACCACAGCCCAGCCAATTTCTGAGTTCCAAAACCAGAGTGTTGTGTATGGCATCGCTGCTTTTGACCACTCCTCAATATGAGGCTCATACCAATTGGGCAAATCAATATGATCGGATGTGTCTCCTTCAAAACCAAGAATACCATAAGCCCCATCTGAAACGATTACACTAGGCTGCTCCCAATCTTGATAATGTTCAAAGCTATTACCTAGAAATAAAGCAACGTACTCATCTCTCCATTGCGAAAAGTTAAGTTTGGTGTTTGGGCTAACGACCTTTCCGCGGCCAACTGTACTGGTGGCTTTACTTTTCAAGGTTACTGTAGAACTAGCTTCTGGATTAGATCGGCTCATTGATTCTTTCGGCTCTTCAAATCATGATATATGTAAATATATCCTATTTTAGGATAATACTCTAGTGAGAGACACTAAAATAAACGCCAACCCCACTTCATTCTCGATCGAGCAATTTCATATATATTTCTACTCAATACTTACGTTTATCTGAATAGGTTGATTAGATTTCTTGAACACAAATACTTTTGATGCCTGGGATTTTTCTTAGGGTAAGTCTAGATGAATCTTACCCTAAACATCGCCTTGGGGACTAATCAAAATTGCCAGTGTTAAGGGAAACTATTAGGATTCAAGCGACGGCGGTTTGCAGGTGCTGACTCAGGGTTCTGGGTAGTGCTACTGGTCAAAGTTCCACCATCTTCACGGGTGAGGAAAGGTTTTAAATTAATAGCGCTTCTAGATGCAGTCATGGGATTGTTACCACGACCTAGAACTGTGCGCGCTAAGTTGTCTAATCCATTTACTCTTCTACCATTGGTAATATAAGTATTCACGGGTACTGTCTGTCTTCCACTGTCAGCGGTAATCAAGTTTTGGAAAACGTCATTGAGTACTACAAATGGGTCTTTATCACGGGGTACAGTCAACACAATCCGACATAAAGGATTAGCCCGTGTAGTCACACAAACTATGTTTTCATTATTTTGTACAGATGTTTGCAGTTCTTCCAGACCATCTGGCCGATATAATTCTAAGCGACTGGCAATAGCTTCACAGCGTCTTTGGGGACTCCAACCACCACCTAAAGTCCTAGGTGCAGCCCAGGGGAAGAATTCTCCTGGTATACTTTGTGGTTGGTACATGACAGTGTACTGTCCATTATAAAATTGACAAGTAAACCGAGTGCCACTAGTTACCGTTGGTGTGTTTATGGGTGGAGTGGTTGGCGTTGATGTACCCCCTGAGGGTATGGTGGGTACAACCACCTCACCGGAACTAGAATCATTAAATTGAGCTAGTGCCGTAGAATTACTCATTAGTAATGATAAGCCAAGACTGCCCAAACATCCAAACTTGAAAAGTTGTGCAAACATAAATGATTTCCCACTCTCAACGTAGTTAGGTGTTGATAACTTCAGTGACGAATAATTGGGGATTTTTGATTCATCAAAGATGCTGCTTTTTTTGTAGAAGTAGCGACCTCAAGATTACATGGAAATAGCTGGTTCTGGGTTATAGTTTCTACCCTGACAAAACTCATCTATCCAATTCGCCAGACTACGACTATGGGTACTAGGTGATGGGGTGAGTTGAGGGCGAACATTTTTCGGTTTTGGCGATATTTCCCCCTGATTCCGGGAAACTGGGCGTTTGAGGTAGTCAAGTAGGAATAAAACCCCAGTTAAATAGTTTTTTTGTAGTAAAAGAGTCCAAAACTTCATAGGTAGATGATCAAACCGAGGATCTCGGACTTTTGCACAAGGTCGAGTTTTGGCTTTGTGAATTACCTCCATTGTCATTGCTAGAGGCGATCGCCTTTCCCCTACTGTCAGAGGTAATCGCACTGGTTGATATTGACGTAGTAAATTGGCAGGTAGTTTAGTAGAATATGCTATTTTAGCAACCGGTGCAGAAGTAACCTTAGTCGCCATTGCAACCGTGGGAATAATTTCATGATTTTTTGTATACGGTGCAACAGATTCAGGCAAGCGCGGCAGATTAACATTCGCAGTGGCAGGACTAGCAATCTTAATAGTAGGTGCAACTAAAGCCACATCTTTGGTTTCAGTATAATTTTCTGGCAAAGATTCCCTTTCCGACTCACGAAAAGAATCCTCAGAGTTAATTACATCTAATTCTTGGTCAGGATTAAAGTTAAGACCTAAAGCTGTAACTATCTGATCGGGATTACTATTTAAATCCACCATAAAAGAAAGATAATCCTGAAATTGCGGCTCTAAAACCGACAAAGTGGCCAAAATAAACCCAGATGAAGGACGACGCAGACCATTGTAAGTACCCCAAACCCTGATTTTTGCCAGCCAAGAACGATTTTGCTGGTAGTAAGTCAGCCACTTAATTTTCACAGACTGACGCAGCTGCTGAATATTCATGGATTTTCCCCTTGGTCAGAAATTGAGTAGTATTTTATATTTTGGATTTACTTAATATTAGCGATGAAAGCGACGGTATAGCATTTTTTTGACACTTTCACCACCTAACAAATGTTGTTTTACCAGTAGAGGTACTTCATCGGGTTTAACGCCGCTATACCAAACCATATCGGGTAAAACTAGCACCATTGGCCCGTTACCACACTGTCCTAGGCAGCCACTGGCTATTATCGTTACATTGGCAACTGGTAAACTTGTAAAAGCGGCTAATACCTTTGCTGCACCTTGCTTTTTACAAGTACGATTTTGGCACACTCGCACACATCTAGCCGCAGACTTTGGGTCTGTCTTTGGGAAGTTGGATGGTTGACTTATATTTGACATTGCTCTATCAAGTGGTAGATATACAGCAAAAATATTGACTGATAAGCTCCCTCTCCTTACCTAGGAGAGGGAGGGGCTAAGGTTTCATCAGGTGAGATATTCCTAGGGCCATAACCAACTACTAATCACTAATGACTAATCCTTTTGAGGCTAGCCATTGGCGATTGAATATGCGTGACTGATACCGGGAACCACTATCACATAATATGGTAGCAATAGTATGTCCTGGTCCCATCTGCTTTGCTAAAGCTACAGCCGCCCCAACATTAATCCCCGTGGAACCGCCCATTAATAGCCCATCTTTTCGCAGCAGTTGATATACCACCCGTAAAGCCTCTGTGTCATCTATCTGGATGGCATCGTCAATGGGTGCGCCTTCCATATTGGCGGTTATGCGGCTATTACCGATGCCTTCTGTAATAGAACTACCTTCAATCTTGATCTCACCGGTTTTGATGTAGCTATACAGTCCGCTACCTAGGGGGTCGGCAACTACACATTTAACAGATGGATTCTGTGCTTTTAGGTACATTGATACACCAGCAAAAGTACCACCAGTACCAGTTGCAGCTGTCCAAGCGTCAATTTTCCCCTTTGTCTGTGCCCAAATTTCTGGGCCTGTGGTTTCGTAGTGGGCGCGCCGGTTAGCTAAGTTATCAAACTGATTAGCCCAAATAGCATTATCTAACTCCGCAGCGATTCTCCCAGATAGTTTAACGTAGTTATTGGGGTCTTTGTAGGGAACTGCCGGAACTGTGCGCACTTGGGCCCCCAGGGTCGTGAGTGCATCTATTTTCTCTTGGGATTGGGTATTGGGAATAATAATTAGGCATTTATAGCCTTTAGCGTTACAAATATGCGCTAGTCCAATACCAGTATTACCGGCGGTTCCTTCAACCACAGTACCACCGGGCTTGAGTAGGCCTTTTTTTTCCGCATCTTCAATAATATAAAGTGCAGCGCGGTCTTTGACGGAACCCCCAGGATTCAGAAATTCTGCCTTACCAAGGATTTCGCAACCCGTTTCTTCACTAAAGCTGTTTAGGCGAATTAGTGGTGTGTTACCAACGGTGCCAACAAATCCATTTTTGATATCCATTTTGATTTTACCTGAGTTCTTGTCTATAAAAATTTTGCCTGATGGCAGTGTTCAGATGTACAGATTCTGCCATGAATATCTCTTGCTTTGGGTCGGTCTCAAGACCAGCTATTGAGCGATCGCCTTTGTTGTTTTATTAAAGGATTTGCACCCTTGGCAACTGTGACAAGAAGACGGTTTAATCTAGATTGATAGGCAAAAACGCCAAGGTATCGTCTGGTCTTGGCGCTGGGTTTAATATTGTAAGTGGACTAAGGAGCAGTTTTACTTGTTAGGCTGAGGGGTCATTCTCAGATAAGGCTTAATTTCTTGGTAGCCTTTGGGGAATTTCTCTTTGAGAACTTCTGGATCTTTGAGTGAGGGGACTATGACACAATCATCCCCATCTTTCCAGTCAGCAGGTGTAGCTACGCTGTAATTATCGGTCAGTTGTAGAGAGTCAATTACCCGTAAAAGTTCATCAAAGTTGCGGCCAGTGCTGGGGGGATAGGTAAAGCTCAGGCGCAGTTTTTTATTAGGGTCGATGATGAAGACAGAACGCACGGTGATGTTAGCAGCTGCGTTGGGGTGAATCATATCATAAAGGTCAGAAACCTTTTTGTCTGCATCGGCGAGAATTGGGTAATTGAGTCCGGTTCCTTGAGTTTCTTCGATATCTCCTACCCAGCCATTATGGGAGTCAACATCATCAACGCTCAGGGCGATGGGTTTGACGTTACGTTTGTCAAATTCCGGTTTGAGTTTGGCCACTGTGCCTAGTTCAGTGGTACAAACGGGGGTGAAATCAGCCGGGTGAGAAAACAGCACTACCCAGCTGTCACCTGCCCATTCATAAAAGTTGATATCGCCGTGTGTGGATGCTTGTGTAAAGTTAGGTACTGTATCACCAAGACGGAGAGTCATGTAAGATTCCCTGTAATTTAGAAAGGCATATGTATTCTACTTTGCCATCATGACACAATACACGGTTTTCCTAGAGGCTTTTAGCACTTTTTAACAAAATTTCATTTTCCCGTCAAGACTGGAAAATCAACTTATGAAAATTTAACAGTTTTAAACTGCTAGGTGCTGCCGGACTTGAGATACTAATTCATCTGTCCAGTGGTTAGCCAATTCATCATTAACAGCTTCTACCATGACTCTGATTACCGGTTCTGTACCAGAAGCCCGGACTAATATTCTCCCCGCATCACCCATTGCAGCTTCGGCTTGGGCGATCGCTTGTTGCAAGGGTTGGCAATCTTGCCAATTTAATCGCCGCTCGCGATCTGTAACTCGCACATTCCGCAATAATTGGGGGTAAGTTTGAAAACTTTCATCTACCATTTGACTGAGGGGAACACCCGCGGCTCTCACCAACCCGGCTAGATGTAATGCTGTTAACAACCCATCACCGGTAATGGCATAATGGCGGCAGAGAATATGACCAGATTGTTCACCACCTAACATCCCCCCTGTGCGCATCATTTCTGCTTGCACATATTGATCACCTACGGCGGTGCGAATTAACTTCCCACCCTGTTTTTGCCAAGCTCTCTCAAAGCCTAAGTTAGCCATGACTGTGGAAACAATCAGGTTATCTGGTAGTTGTTGCTGTTGTTGTAGGTGTCTACCCCATAGGTAAAGGATGTAATCGCCATCTACTGGCCTACCAGTATGATCTACAGCTAAAATGCGATCGGCATCGCCATCAAAGGCAAAGCCCAAGTCTGCGTTATGTTCTTTGACCGCGGCTTGCAGAATTCCTAGGTGAGTCGATCCACAGTTAACATTAATGCGATCGCCATCAGCTTGATTATGTAGGCTGATCACCTCCGCCCCCATGGCGGTAAATACTTTGGGTGCTAACCCCACCGCTGCTCCCCAGGCTAGGTCTAAAACAATTTTCAGTCCTTGCAGATTTACCTTTTCCGGCAAGGATTGCTTTAAGATGTCCCCATACTGGTCTACTAGTTCCCGGCGAGAATAATGCCGTCCACAATTAGTAACTTTACCTGCAACTCCATCACCCCTCACTCCCGCCTCTATTTCCGCCTGCAAGGCTGGAGATAATTTAGTACCATTACCATTAAAAATCTTAATCCCATTGTCTTCTGGTGGGTTATGACTAGCAGAAATCATCACTCCACCTATGGCCTCACTCATACTGGTGAGGTAAGCCACGGTAGGAGTGGGACATAACCCCAAATACCAAACCTCCACCCCGGACGCTGTTAACCCCGCACTCAACGCCATTGCCAGCATATCACTAGAGTTTCTGGAATCTTGCCCCAGGATAACTGGCCCTGTGTGACCACCATGTTTTTGCAAAATCACACCGGTCCAGAAACCCACTTCCAAAGCTAAGGGAGCATTTAGTAATTCTCCTACTTGCCCACGAATACCGTCTGTACCAAATAAGCGGGTATTGGCTACTGAACTTAGGTTTAACCTCCAATTCTGAGATTCAGATGGATAACTACCTTGAACGTTACTTTGGTTTGTGTTGATAGATGTCACCATAAGTTCAATATCCCACGTAATTACAGGTTGACTCAGCAGTTATACTTGAGTTAAGTTTCTCTGTGTAAGTAATATATGCGCTTTTTTTGGCGAAAATCATTTGAATCACACATTATTATGTGACAATACTGTATTATCCTTTCTCAATTGTCAATATTTAATATTTACCGAGTTTTATCTTATTTAATGGTTTTCAATTCAATTATTCCTTTCTACACTTGTTAGCTGCTATTTACCAATTTGAACACAGGCGGAATAACTAGGATTGATACCAGGATGGTAAAAATCAGATGTTTTAGTTTTGACTTCACCCTGGTGGTAGTGGTCTATAGACCCTTGGAGCAACCCACAAATTCAAGATACTTAAAAAAAATTAATATAAATTCTCATCAAATAGTTCTAATCTAACATCTTAATGGCTTTTTTAGTCATTCATAAATCCTAAATTCGGCAATTAACCTTTTAACTTGAGAGATTTAGTATGAGCAGCAATTTAGCAAGCAAATTACGTATAGGTACTAAAAAAGCCCATACAATGGCAGAAAATGTGGGTTTTGTCAAGTGCTTTTTAAAGGGAGTTGTAGAGAAAAACTCCTACCGAAAACTAGTTGCTAACTTTTACTTCATCTACTCGGCCATGGAAGAAGAGATGGAAAAACACCGTCAACATCCCATTATCGGCAAAATTAACTTTCCCCAGCTCAACCGTAAGCAAACTTTAGAGCAAGACCTAAGTTACTATTTTGGTCCTAACTGGCGGGGGGAAATACAACTATCGCCAGCAGGTGAGGCTTATGTGCAACGCATCCGCGAAATTTCCCAAACAGAACCAGAATTATTAATCGCTCATTCCTATACCCGCTATTTAGGTGACCTATCAGGGGGTCAAATCCTCAAAAACATTGCAGTCACAGCCATGAACTTGTCGGAAGGTCAAGGTACTGCTTTCTATGAGTTTGCAGAGATTACCGACGAGAAGGGATTCAAAACCCAATACCGTCAAACTCTCGATGAATTACCTATTGATGATGCTACAGGCGATCGCATTGTCGATGAAGCTAACGCCGCCTTTGGAATGAATATGAAGATGTTCCAGGAATTGGAAGGTAATTTGATCAAGTCCATCGGTGTGATGTTGTTTAATAGTCTCACCCGTCGTCGTCAACGTGGTAACACCGAACTGGCTACTGAGTCGTAATTTTTTTGAGTTGGGGTGACTATATATGGGGGTAATAGCCCTGTGATTGTTTTGTGTATATGAAGACAACCAGAGGGAAATTACCCCCAAAATCTTATCTTTACCATCTATCTTTTTCTGTTACGAGTTAGTAAGTGAAGCACGTAAACTATCAGTCCTATAAATCCTAACTCCTGTCTTAAAAACTGCCTAAGTTGTTTATGATTACGAACCCTGCCAAAATCTTGTAAATAGTTCTCCAAATATTGGATCTGGCTTATTTCCCCTTGTAAGAATGACAATTGATCGTTTGAATTCCTCAAATCTACACGGGTATTATCTACCTGTTGCAGTAGATTTCTAACTTCTTCTAAACCTCCTATACCGTCTATTTCACTCTTAATAGACTCAAGTTGTGTTAAAATACCTTTGGCATCGTCAATATTTTCATTATATCTATCAATAGCAGCATATATTGCCAGATTTTCTTGCTGAATTTTTTCAGATTCTGCTCTGACATTATTTACTTCCTGCAAAATTAATCTTGCTTCTTCAACAATACTGGTAACACCTATTTCCTCCAGTTCTCTTTTTGCTTCCCTTAATTCATGTAGAATATTGCTAAAACTTTGTAAATATTCTAAGTTGTGGAATACTTGGGCTTCAAGTTGTCTAATATTGGTTTCAAGAGTTTGTAAATCATGTAATTTCTGGGATAGTTGAGGTTCAATGTTTTGATAATATCTATCAATTTGTGAGATGGCCTCATTAATACTTGTAGCATTATCCGCATATATTGCCAGATTGTCTTCCTTAATTTGTTGAGATTGCTCTAAATAATTTTGTGTTGTTAGTAAAATCCTCTGGGATTCTGCTCTGACATTATTTACATCCTCCAAAATTAATATTGCTTGTTCCACAAGACTGGTAACACCAATTTCCTCCAGTTCTCTTTTTGCTTCCTTTAATTCCTTGAGAATATTGCCAAAACTTTGTAAATCTTCTAAGTTATGGGATACTTGAGCGTCAATATTTTGATAATATCTATCAATTTGTGAGATGGCCTCATTAATCCTTGTAGCATTCTCCCCAGATATTGCCAGATTTTCTTGCATAATTTGTTGAGATTGCTCTAAATAATTTTGTGTTGTTAGTAAGATTTTCTGGGATTCTGCTCTGACATTATTTACATCCTCCAAAATTAATATTGCTTGTTCCACAAGACTGGTAACGCCAATTTCCTCCAGTTCTCTTTTTGCTTCCCTTAATTCATCGAGAAGATTGCTACAACTTTCTGCAGCTTGTAATTTCTGGGATAGTTGAAATTCAAGTTGTTGAATATTTGTTTCAATAATTTTTCCAGCTTGTAATTTCTGGGATAGTTGATCTCCAATTTCTCTAGCGTTGCTTTGAGATTCTATAAGTTGATCACGACTAGTGCGAACTTGTTGATCAACTTCTTGGGCTTGTTCAAGAGTTCTGTTTGCTCTCTCTACAGAGTTATTAATTACCTCGGTGAGTTGTTGAAGTTGTTGGGCTTGTTCAAGAATTGCGTTGGCTCTGTCTAGAGAATTATCAATTACCTCGGTGAGTTGTAGAAGTTGTTGAGCAACTTCTACATCTGTCCGTTTTTTATGATTAGTCATTGGTTTCTCCTTGATAAATTTGGTTGATAGCAGCCTGACACAGGACAGATACAATGGAAGCATGTTGATGGGCAATTATATCTCGGAATGGATAATCTTGAGGAATATCTTCACCAATCCTCATTCTCACTCTAGCCGCTTCATATATCAGTCCTTGTTGCTCAAGTTCATTTGCAATATTCACTATGACTAAAGAGCGATATTCTTCCAGTTCTCTGTCTTGTAATTGGGATATTTCTTCTACTGCATCCCAGTATCTACCTAAAGCCCTGAATAATAGGCATTTGAGGGGAACGATATCAATGGGACTCCAAAAACTATTAGTTTCTAGTAGTTTTAATTCTGTTAATTCTTGCAGAATAATTTTATCCTTTTGAGATGCTCTTAAAATTTCTATAGCTTTCTGCTCAATTTCTAATACTGTTTGATTGTCAACTCTGGCTGCTCTCAAAGCTGCATAGGTATCCCAGTAAATTCTCAAAGGCTGACTGCGTAAACGTTCATAAATGAGGTTACGTATTGTCTCGAAATCTTGGGATACCTGTTCTCCATTACCAAACTCTGTAATCCATGCTAATGGTTGATCAGCATTAGAAAAATTGAAAAACTGACATTGATTAAAATGGGTTCTACCAATCCGCTCAATTTTATCAGTAGTGGTAAGGATTAGTAATCTATAACGAGGTCTAGTAAAAATTGTATATAAATTACTTGCTTCTTCCATTGATAGTTTTCCTTGTCCCTGGAATACGGAAAAAGCCACACAAGCGTCAAACTCCCTCCCTTTAGCTTCGGTAACATTCAGGTAATCTATTCCCGGTAAATTCTGATATTTTGGAGCAATATCTTGATGGATTAACTTGACACGGCTAGAAATTCTTTGCAGAAGATAGCGATCATCTCGATTTAATACCCTGTGATTGAGTCGAGAGAGAACTTGTGATAATTCTTCTGGTGAGTTGCATTCTAAAATCCTTACGGGTTCACCCTCTTCAAAACAGTTTTTAGGATCACTGGGATGAGGTAAATGTTCTCCGCGGTTTTGTAAGTTAGCTGCTTGTGCAAAAGAGTGAAAAATATTGGCAAATTCTAAAATACGCTGGGTATTGCGATAATTATATGTCAGGTTATGTCTTCTATTCAGTTGTAATTGTCCCCAATCAAAACCAGTGGGTTTAATCCTTTGATTCATATCTCCTAACAGCCAGAGGACATGAGAATGGTTATGTTCATGCCATCTTAACAAGATTCTTTTGATAGCTTCAATTTCAGCCATTAAATAATCTTGAGCTTCATCAAATATCAACAGCGTTTTAATCCCTTCTGGTGGAGGAATAGTTTTTGTAATTTCTTCTAACCCATCTAGCCAAGTTTTTTTATCTCCTAGTCTTTGTTTCCATTCGTTTATATTAACTCTTCTTAGTTGTTGGATTACCGCTGTATTTTCTATGTAAGTTCTATTATTGTTTAGGTCGCCTAAATTATGTTCCTTGAGTACAAACGCCCTAAATAACACCAAATCGCGATATTTGATGTTGTCAGAGTGAAAAGCAGTTAACTCTTCTTCATCCGTAGCAATCTGAGCATATGTGTTTGGTTCCGCCTGCTGCAACCACTGTTTAAAAGTACCTAGGAAAAAATTTGGCCTTTGCTCCTGTGAATTTAAATCTTGATCCTGTAAAATTGATTTTATCTCAGTAAATTTTTCCAGATCAGAGCGTAAAGCTTCGGGAACAATTAAGGCAACATTCCAACCTGCTGTTTTGAATAATTCACAAGCTATTAAAGCAGCACATACCGTTTTACCTGTACCTGGTGCGCTCTGTAATAAAAAACTATTAATTTCAATATGATTTGGTGGTGCGGAGGTTATTAATTGCTTATAAATTGCTTGTTGCTCACGAGTAAGAAGAGGTGAATACAAGTAACCACCATAAACAAACTCATACCAAGAAGTAACTCGTTTATGATCAAATTGGTAAGTGGGGAGATGCTCTAAACGTGTTTCTTCAATTCCCAGTAACTCAGCTGGTGTGATTGCACCTTCTGTATTTACATCGCGGCGGATTTTTTTATAAATATTTTGATAAATATCACGTCTTAACCCCGCTGCGATTACTAAAATAATTTCATGATTATTTTCAATATATCTCCTCCAAATAACTCTAATATCACCTCTTTTAGTGCGCCATAAATCACCTGTTCTGTATCTGTATCCCCGTAATTTTTTTGTATCTCCCAGGTTTCCCTGACTCAGGTCTGTCAAGACTCTTGCTATATCCTCAAAATAATTATGTAACTTGAGGATATGCCGAATAACAGCCCTGGTGATTTTGATAGTATAATTACACATGAAATACTCGAAGTAATGTCAACTATGTAAAAATTTAGTCTAAGTTCCAGTTTATCATGAGTATATAATTTTTGTCGCGCAGGGAGTAAAGGTAGTATATAATGTCCGGTAAAATACCAGTAACAGTGATTACAGGTTTTTTAGGCAGTGGTAAGACTAGCCTAATTCGCCACCTACTACAAAACAACCAAGGTCGCCGTATTGCGGTGTTAGTCAATGAGTTTGGGGAACTGGGTATTGATGGTGAGTTGTTAAAATCCTGTGAGATTTGCCCTGAAGATGGGGAAGAAGGGAGTAATATCTTTGAGTTAACTAACGGCTGCTTATGCTGTACTGTGCAAGAAGAGTTTTATCCCACGATGCAGCAGTTAATTAAGCGACGAGATAGCATTGACTGTATTTTGATTGAAACTTCTGGTTTAGCTTTACCGAAACCTTTAGTTAAAGCCTTTCGCTGGCAAGAAATTCGCGCCGCTGCTACAGTGGATGCAGTAATTACCGTGGTAGACTGTGCGGCGGTAGCATCAGGTACATTTGCTAGCGACCCGGAGGCTATAGCTGCTCAACGCCAAGCAGATGATAGCCTAGAACATGAAACACCCTTACAAGAACTGTTTGAGGACCAATTGGCCTGTGCAGATTTGGTGGTGTTGAATAAAACTGATTTAGTGGATCTGGAGACAAAGCTGGAAGTTGAGGAACTAATTAAGCAAGAGTTACCCAGAGTGGTGAAGATTGTGGAAAGCGATCGCGGTCAAGTGGATGCTTCCATCTTACTGGGATTTCAAGCCGCAGTTGAAGATAATTTAGATACTCGTCCCAGTCATCACGACACGGAGGAAGACCACGAACACGACGAAGAAATTACTTCAACTCACGTAGTATTAGACCGGAGCTTTGACCCAGAAAAGCTACAACAACAACTGCAACAACTAGCACATCAACAGGAAATCTATCGGATTAAAGGCTTTGTCGCCGTACCGAATAAATCTATGCGCTTAGTAATGCAAGGTGTAGGAACGCGGTTTGACAAATTTTATGATCGCCCCTGGAAAGTCCAAGAACCTAAACAAACCAGTTTAGTTTTCATTGGTCGTGATTTGAAACCTGCGGAAATAGCATCTCAATTAGTAGCTTTATAATCACCCCAAATTGTATGAACATCTCTCAACTATTTGACATTGCCAATATTTTCGTTTTACCCTTTTGGGCGTTAATGATTTTCTTACCTAACTGGAAATTTACACGGTGGGTAATGGGATCATATCTACCTTTTGTAGTTTTAGCTAGTGCATATTTGTATCTGTTTGTCAATAGTATTACCCCAGAAAATGCTGCCGCTTTATCTAATCCCCAGTTAGCAGATATTGCGCGATTTTTTACTGATGAAACAGCAGCTGCAACAGGATGGATTCATTTCCTGGTCATGGATTTATTTGTAGGTCGTTGGATATATTTAGAGGGTCAGAAAACAGGTATCTGGACAATTCATTCTCTGGCTTTATGTTTGTTTGCTGGACCTCTAGGTTTATTATCTCATATAGTCACCTACTGGATCACTAGGGCATTTTTACCCAATTCACAGACTAAGGATATGGGAGAACCAGCGGTTTCTTCCAGTAATTAGAGTTAGTGAGCAGAGGTGCAAAGTTGAGGATGTCGATAATTGGGATCAACCCAACAAAGCGGTAGGCTTTCACCAGAGGGAAATACAAGATTCTGTTTTTGATAGGTTTCAGGTTCTTGTTCTTCTTGACCTAATTGGTCTTGGGCGCGGATGATCCGACTATTAGGATCAATTAATTCCTGAAAATCAAGGACTTTAATAATATCACCTGAATCTTTGAGTTGTAAAAACATATTCATCACCTCAATAAATTTGAAGGTACAATGGAAAATACCCCTCATCCTTTTGTTGGGGAAGATATACTGCCTCACCTCAACCGAGCAGAACTTAAATCTGGCGTTGATATTTCTCTAAAATATCTACCAAGTTGACTTGACATTGTAGTGGGAGGAGATCATTTAAAGGTAATTCTTTCCTCCCACCGCCAATTTTGACTGGGATAGATGTTAATACTGCTATAACAGTGTCTTCATTGACAGTCTGGGAAGTAATTAAGGGATACATCTGTTCAGCAACTACAGTATGTAGTTTGGCATCAGATA
This sequence comes from Anabaenopsis sp. FSS-46, assembly GCF_029891665.1. Classification (NCBI taxonomy): domain Bacteria; kingdom Bacillati; phylum Cyanobacteriota; class Cyanophyceae; order Nostocales; family Nodulariaceae; genus Anabaenopsis; species Anabaenopsis sp. FSS-46. Next base: position 30,971 of record NZ_JANQDG010000118.1, read on the forward strand.
AATAAAGATGCCATTTGGCAATATCTATATATACCGCTTCGCCAATTTCAGCAGCTAGGGCTTCGAGTATTTCAGCGGTGTTGGTTGTAGCCATAAAAATCACCTTATATCAACAAAGAGCGTTAAATGTCAGGGTTTCTCGCATGATCGCACAATTATGTATTGGGATCTACCACCACAGGTTACAATCCCCTAGCCGCAATAATCAATCTTCAGGTAGATTTGGGTGGAGTTTCGCTATAGTTGGCGATCGCACTAATATAAATCAGATGCACCAACAATACTAATATCCAACCTGCGGTTAACCAGGGTAGCCATTCCCAGGTGGCCGATTTTAAGTTGTGGACAAACCATAAACCGGAATTAACAGCCGTAGTCAATGCTACATGGACAGCAAAATTCATCCGGTCATCTAACTTGCGGAAATCTGGATCTTTGCGGTCGGGTTTGCGAGGCCAACGAGGAGGCATAAGGATTTATTTGAGACTTGAGCCATGTACTTACTCAACTTTAGCAGACACATTCACCATCTGTGCTTACCCCTCATGATTCAGGTGTGTTAGTTCGGCAGAATTAAATAAAAAATGGCCTTGCATTATTTTCATAGTAGTGTTAAGATTATTTTGTTGTAAGGGTGTGTAGCTCAGCGGACTAGAGCACGTGGCTACGGACCACGGTGTCGGGGGTTCGAATCCCTCCTCGCCCGTTAAGAAAGGCAGAAATGATTTTTACTTTTAAAAATCACTTTTGCCTTTTCCTATACTTGGAATTATCTATCTAAGGCGTAACTATCTTCACCACGCCCCAAAGCAAAGCGGAGAGAATTATTCAGGTTATGACTGGACTGGGTGAGAAATATAATCATGGCTAGAAAAGTCAAAGCAGCACCATAACCAAACATCTGGCGGTAACCTACTTGTTCAGCAATGACACCCAGAACCGGACCCGCGACCCCAATACCAACATCTAATCCTACTAAAGAGACGCCAAATATCCGCCCGCGTTCGTGGGGTTGGGCGCGGTCTGTCATCATCGCCGCCATCATGGGAATTACAGTTCCCGAAGCAGCACCTTGGACAAATGCTGAGAGTAAGAAAATAGGGGCGCTGTTAGCTCGCCATATACCAACCATGGCTAAGGTGAAGGCAATTAAGCTCAGGGTGATAAATAAACCCCGTCCATATTTATCAGAAGCGCGGCCAATAAATAGCCTGACATTAAAACTGGCGATCGCCGCCACTGTGTAAAATAGTCCTGGGTTCAAATCTACATTAGTGGATTTGATAAATAAAGGCACAAAAGTATGTAAAGTTCCTAAAACCATACCAATCAACAGCATGACTATTGCCGGAACACGCACACGAGGAGCCCATAATAATCGCCAGAATAGATTATTTTCAGGGTTATTGTCCAGCTGGTGAGCAACAGATGGATTCCCCAGGGGGACAATACATAACATTCCCGCAAAACCCAAAGCCGCGGACAACAGAAATAAGGGAGTATAACCAGCAGCAGCTTGTAAATATCCCCCCATAGCTGGCCCAATAGCCACACCAAGGGGATTGACTAGACTCATGTAGCCAATCACCTCACCGCGATTGTGAGGAGGGGCTAAATCTCCCACCAATGCTACATAAGCAGTACCAAAAGCGGCAATACTGATACCGTGAAAGGCGCGTAACACCATTAATGGGATAATTGACTTTGCTAACACATAACCCAGAGGTGCAATAGCCACTGCTGACATCCCAATGAGCAACACAATCTTACGACCCCGACGGTCTGCTAAACTGCTACACCAAGGGCGAAATAGTAGCATCCCGATGGCAAAACTGCCCATAACAATGCCAATCTCTTGACTGGTAGCGCCAATATCTTCGATATATAGGGGCAGAGTGGGTAATAATGAGGCAATGCTAGACCAGAATAATAAACCTGCGGTAAACAAAATCAGCAGGTTACGTCTAAGTTGGCTGTCTAAGGTCTGAATAGCTTTCAAAATAAATGTCAGTTTAGTTCCAGAGTGTTTCTCATATTGTTACGTTACTTAACATTTTTGGCTACTACTTCCCGCACCCGATAGATGGGACGACCTTGGGATTCATGGTAAGTACGCATCAATAACTCAGCCAACAGACCAAAGCAAAACAACTGCATCCCAGTGACTAACAGCAGCACCGCCAAAATTAACAAAGGGCGACTACCAATTGACTCCCCTAAAGCCAATTTAATAAAACTCAAGTAAATACCCAGCAGCATACCTGTAACTATAGATCCCAATCCCAGCAACCCGAAAACGTGCATGGGACGGGTGAGAAACTTCTTCATGAAGTAAATAGTTAACAAATCCATCATGACGCGAAAGGTGCGCCAAATGCCATACTTACTGCGGCCAAAACGCCGCGCATGATGACGTACGGGAATTTCAGTAATTCGCGCCCCCTCAATGTAAGCCAAAGCCGGTAAAAATCGGTGCAGTTCCCCGTAGAGATTCATATCAGCTACAAGCTCCGACCGATAAGCCTTGAGGGAACAACCATAATCATGTAACTTGACTTCCGTCACCTTACCAATTAGCCAATTAGCAACTTTAGAAGGAATTAAGCGGGAAACTAAAGCATCTTGGCGTTGATGTCGCCAACCACTCACTAAATCATAACCTTCTGCCAACTTAGCTAATAATAAAGGGATATCCGCCGGATCATTTTGCAAATCAGCATCCAATGTGACAATCACTTTACCGATCGCATAATTAAACCCAGCGGCCATTGCCGCAGTTTGTCCGTAATTTCGCCGTAATAGCACTGCTTTTAAATCACTACGTATTAACGCTTGTGACTTGAGAAATTCCGCCGATCCGTCTGTAGAACCATCATCCACGCAAATGATTTCATAACTGAAATTACTAGCGCTGACACTAGTAGCGATCGCTTCGAGCAAAAGTGGTAAACTTTCCACCTCATCCCGCACTGGTACTACCACCGAAACATCGGGGACAACTACCCCACTTGAACCATTTTCCTGATTTAAACCCTGGGAAATTAAGCCACTCCTCATATTAACGTCCTTAGTTTCTGTGTGGTTGATAACTCTGAATCACCCGACCTGCGCCCCGCAGCTGGTGATAATATGACTGACTTACCCTATCCCCCTGTTCCGAGAGAATATCAATGCCAATACCATTGCGTCCCTGGTCTTTTCCCGAACTATGAATGTAAGAATTATCGCCTAAATATAGCCCTACATGAGTGGCTTTTTTTACAGTTCCAAAAAAAACTAAATCCCCTGGTTGTAATTCATTTATATGAATTTTCTGGGTAAAAGCCTCCTGTTGATAAGCATCTCTGGGTAACCAAATCCCTACCGACAAAAACGCCGCCTGCATTAACCCGGAACAGTCGTAATTCGGACTGACTGTACCACCCCACAGATAATAATTAGACTGTTCCATGGCTTTTTGGGTAAAATTAATCACATTAGGGAGTAATTTTGTGATCTCAGACTGGGAAAATGATTTGGCCTGATAAAGTGTGGTAGCAGGTTGTAATATATCCAAGTCGGCACAAGATACCCACCCTGGATAGTCATCTTCACATAAATACACCTCCAATGCTGAGAACTGATGATTTAATGTGACCCGCAAATGTCGCCCTGTAGCTGCTTGAGTGCTCAGGCTTGTACATTCAGGAGAATCATATAAATTCAAATTAGCAATACACTGGTATTCTTGAGCCGATGTCTTGAGGATTGGGGATTCTGAATTAGAGAGCATTCTGCAATGATTTTCTTTAGAAAAGACGAACAACTCGAAAATCTTGGTAATGATATTTTAGAGGCAACTTGGGCAACATTTCCCAGTTTAGCCCGTAACCAAGTGGCTATAACTTGGATTGTTTATGATCCTCCAGTACCTGTAAATACTGGTGGTGCTTTGACTCCTGATGCTTTTTGGAGCCATATACCCCGTGGTTTTACTTATAGGGGGGTGGAGCGAATTTATCCCGCTAGCGTGGTCAAATTGTTTTATTTAGTCGCTGTCCACGAATGGCTGGAAAAAGGTATGACCCCACCCTGTCAGGAGTTGGAACGCGCCTTAACTGATATGATTGTGGACTCTAGCAATGATGCTACTAGCTTAATTGTAGATGTCCTGAGTGGCACTACTTCCGGTCCAGAGTTACCAAGCGCACCCTTTGAAACTTGGAAATATCAACGTCATATTATTAACCGCTATTACCAGTCTTTGGGTTGGGAAGAGTTGGAGACAATTAATATTTGTCAAAAAACTTGGGGTGATGGTCCCTATGGCAGGGAACGAGCATTTTATGGGGAGATGCTCGATAATCGCAATATGGTGACCACTAATGCGGTGGCCAAGCTAATTCATAGTATTGTGGGCGGGGTGGCAGTGTCTAGTAAGCGATCGCAAGCCATGATGAATTTGCTCAAACGTAGTCTTAACCCCAATCATTTACCCACCGATGTAGAAGAGGATCAGGTAACAGGTTTTTTGGGGGGTGGACTTCCCCAAAATACTCAAATCTGGTCAAAAGCCGGTTGGACCAGTCAAGTTCGTCATGACGCAGCTTATATTGAGTTATCAGAACAGCTTCCCTACATCTTAGTTGTATTTACTGAAGGTAAAGCTAACGCCAAACGCCGGGATATCTTACCTTTTATTTCTGGGCTATTTGCCAAGGGGATGAGTAATTTATAATTTGTAATTCGTAAGAACACAGATACAAGGGAATATTACTAATATTCGGTTGTATTAATCTGTTTTTCTGAGGATTTATCAACCCTCAGCCCCACCCTCTCCTGAACTAGGGGAGGGCTTAATAATCTTGTTAATTATTGAACCTGGGATAGATTTAGAGATAATTGATTCAAGATTATATTAAAATATATGACACAGAATTTTTAAGTAAGTATGATCCTAAATGAATGGTTATGATGGCAAAATATCGAATCATGACTTACTATTGAGTTATTTATATTTAGTTAGCCATGACATTGCCTGAGCCGCCAAATAATTTTGGAGATAATCATTCGCCAAAGTCATATCAGCCAAGGTTGCCAGAAAGAAGATGGCAGGGATTATTGTTAGTTTCTATACTAATTATTGCAGGTGGTAGCGCTATATTTTGGCGTGTTTTGACTCCTACACATCAAGCAGTACCTACTAATATTAAAACTCCCGGCGTCAGGGTCAAGGTGTTAACAGTACGCTCTGGTATAGTCGATGAAAGTTCAAATTTTGTTGCTAGCTTAAAGTCTGGGCGTTCGGTAGAGATCAAGTCGAAAATTCCCGGACAAGTTACCCAAATATTTCTCAAACCAGGGGATCAAGTTACAGCCAGAACGGCAATTATCCAAGTAGATTCTAGACCAGCAACAATTGAGCTTAATGCTACTTATCAAACTGCTGTGTTACAACGGGAAAATGCCCGTGCTAAACTTGAGTCTCTGGAAGCAGCACGCCAATCTCAAGTTGCTGATTTACAATTGCACGAAGAGGATTATCAAAAGTATGCTTACCTAGCAACCCAGGGAGCTATCTCTCGACGTGCGCGAAATCAGTATGCTAATCGGGTGGCTACAACTAAGGCTGATCTTGGGGCGATTAATGCTCAGATTCAAAGAGAGCAACTGACTATCTCACAAGCTGAAAAAACCTTGCAACAAACCCAGTCCGAGATTCGCAGTCAACAACTCCACCCCCAGAGTTATACAATTACAGCACCTTTTAGCGGTACAGTTGGTAATATTTCTGTGAGAGTAGGTGATTTAGTCAATACTTCTACACCACTAGTTACTGTTTCTCAAAATCAACCCTTAGAACTGCATATTTTTGTCCCGGTGGAACAAAGCACCCAATTACGTCAGGGAATGGCCGTGGAAGTGTTGAATCCACAAGCTGAGGTGATAAGTAGTAGTAAAATATCTGCAATTACTCCTGATGCTAAAAATGAGCGGCGAGAAGTTTTGGTTAAAGCACTGTTTAATAATTCGGAAGGTCAGTTACGACCTGATCAATTAGTACAGGCGAGAGTGATTTGGAATCAGCGTTCTGGGGTATTAATCCCTACCAAATCAGTGTTTCGCGTAGGTGGGGAAACTTTTGTCTATGTGATGACAACAGAGGAATCACCACAAGGGATATCTCAACTTATAGCTCGCCAAAGACGGGTGCAATTAGGTAATATTAGAGATGATCATTACCAAGTTTTGGCAGGATTACAATCAGAAGATAAAATTGTTACTTCAGGCGTTTTGAATCTAAAAGATGGTATGCCAATAGTGCCTGAATAGTTTTATAATTATAGATTGATTCTTGTTTAAAAAATATCGGCTGGATCTGCTGACTTTAATTTACCCATGGCGATCGCACCGGAGATTAAACACATGCTCACTGTTAATAACAGTACAAAAATGAGTCTCTCAGGGGTGAGAAATAATGGTAATTTAGTAATATTACGGGTAAAATTATACATAAAAAACGATACTAAACCACCGGGAATAAAACCGCAGATAGCTAATATTAATGTTTCCTGAAGAACAACAAACATTAAATATATATTGCGATAACCCATAGCCTTAAGTGTGGCATATTCCGGCAAGTGATCCATAACATCACTATAAATAATTTGATAAACAATAATCACACCCACTAAAAAGCCAATGGTGACACCCAGGGAAAAAATAAAACCAATCGCCCCATTTTCTCGCCAATATTGCTTTTCAAAATCAATAAATTCTTGATGGGTGAAAACTCGGACATCATCACTCAGGTAGGACTCTAAGGCTTTGGCGACTAAATCAGCATTGCTACCAGGTTTGAGGTTGATTAAACCTAAGTTAACTTGACCAGGTTTTTGTCCCGAAAAAATCCGTAAATAGTTCTGGTCACTAGTGATGACACTACCATTGGCCACAAAAGAAGCGCCCACCTCATACAAACCCTGAATTTGCACCCTACGCCCTTGTAATTCTGTGATGACGGGTTGACCTTGAGATATTTGGGCGATCGCTTGTTGATATTTTCCGCTAGAATTGCGGTCAAATAATAGAGTATGAGGATATTTAATCGTAGCCAATTGTTGATTGACTTCCGGTAAATTAAAAGCCGGGTTTTCCGGATTAAAACCAATCACTAAAATTGACTCATCTAACTTAGTTTGGGGACTCTTCCAAACACCTAAACGAACATAGACAGGATTAACCGACTCAACCTCCGACAAATTAGCAGCTTGAAACAAACGGCGACGAGGAAAACTACTCAGAAGCCCTAAGTTTTGCCCTTGGCGACTAACCAAGACTAAATCCGCTTGTAAAACTTCATGAAATCTGGTATTACTATCATATAAAGCCGACTGAAAGCCCAACTGCATCAACATCAAAAAATCAGCGAAAGTAATACCACAAATAGCGACTAAAAACCGCCCCTTTTGCTTCATTAATTGTCGCCAAGCCAAAGGGATTCTCCGTTTAAACATAAATATTTAAGATTTAAGGAAAAAAAAGGATAAAAAAACTAGAGCAACACCCAGTATGTTTATGACTTTTACCTAATTAACTTACTCACATCTTGACTGGTAAGTATTTCTACATTCACTTGGAGATTAGTCAAATTAGCTACCTGCTGACTAGATGCTGCATCTAAACGAATTTTAGCCTCAATTACCCTAGCATCCGTAGCTGTGGTGGGGTCACTGTCTAACACATCTTTCTTCGCCACTTGAAAGCCAATACCATCCACTACTCCCCTTAATTCACCCTCAAAAGCATTACTAGGACTAGTAATAGTCGCAATTTGACCAGAGCGAATGTTACCGATATCACTTTCATATATCTCAGCGATCGCATACATTTGATTAGTTCGACCAAGTTCCACAATTCCCCCCTCACCGATGGTTTCACCCGGATGAGCTTGAACCTGGAGAATTTGACCCGCTTGTGGGGCGCGAATATATGCTGAATCTAGTTCTACTTGCATTTTTTCCACAGTGGCGATCGCCCGATCTACTTCTCCTTGTGCTATAGCCACATCTGTAGGACGTATCTCTGCTGTTTGGGCTAAAATAGCCTTAGCTTCCTGAATTTGGGCGGTGAGGGTGCGTTGTGTTCTGGCTAAATTAGCTTGCGCACCATTCAATTCTTCCCGGGCGGATTTTAAGGTTAATCTGCGAGTATCAAGAGTGGAAATAGCGATCGCACCTTCTTGATAAAGATTTTCATAACGGCGCAATTCTATCTGTGCATTTTGTAACTGAGCTTCTAAGCGAGCGATGGTAGCTTGCTGGGTTGGGATTTCACCATCTAACTGTGCTTGCAGATTGCTCACAGTTGCTTTTCTGGCGGAAATTTCACTTGGTTGTGCGCCAGCTTTTACCTGAGCTAACCGTGATTTCATCACTCGCACTTGTTGCTGTGCTTCCTTAACATTAGCTTCTAAGCGATCGCGATTGTCCAAAATAGCAATCACATCTCCATCGCGTACTTCCTGACCTTCAGCAACCAAAAGTTGCGCCACACGACTAGCACCACTAACATCAGTAGGAGCCGAAATTCTCATGACTTCACCAGCTGGTTGCAATCTTCCGAGCGCATTCACTTTTGAAATCACTGGTTGACTAACTTTGGTAGTCACCCCTGGGGTTTGAGTATTGAGCGGACGAGTTATAGACAGGATACCCACCCCCATAGCTGTGAGCGAGGTCATACCCAGAGCCAATAACCAGCGAAAATTGGGGGGGAGTAGAGAGGAATTTTCAGAATTTCGCAACATTCTCTATTTCCTTATATAGCACCGACGGGGTGTTCATACTTGAAGAAACCAGGATTCAGAATCCCACAGGGGTCGTATTTCCTTTTGATTTCATTGACGGTCAACCAGTAATCACCAAATTGCGATCGCCATTTTGGTAAATCAAATTCCGCCCAAGTCGCCATATATCTTTTACCCCCCATTTGGAAGCCCAAATCAGTCAGTAAATTTAACTGCTGTAACACAACTTCCACCTGAGTTTGGGGAATACTCGGATACATTCCCAAACCGATAATTAACTCATCATCCGGTAAAGGAAACATGGGTAATTTATGATGGCGAGAATTGAGACAAAAAGAACCTATAGGTAAAGTGCGGAAATCCAAGAAATTAGGTATACGCTCCAGAGCAATCTTAATAAATTCCTGAGCACTAGAACCAGGTAAAAGTAAATCTATCCAAGTATTAGCAGTATTGACAGGATGAGGAACTTGACCTAATGGTTGAATGAACTGCTCAAAAGTCAAGTCTTCAGTGTGGATATGGCGATAAAAATTTAAATCAGCCAGTAATTCTGCATCATTTACCTGATTGACAGCATCAAATTCTACAGTAATTTGCATCCTGTAAAACCATTGAATTAATGGTTTGATCTGATTTTCTTTTCTGCTCATTCCTTGCAAGCAGGGTGAAAACAAAGATACTAAACCATCTATCCGACCTTCTGTGACTAACCCACGTGCATCATCTAAAAGTTTATCTAAATCGTCATAGCAAAGAAAATAACTGCGAGTGTAAGGGCGATATTTCCTCAGACGATTTTTAACTTTAGTAATAATACCAAATTGACCATAGCCACACAAAACATGATAGAAAAGTTCGCTGTTGTCTTCCGGTGTACACCAAAGAATATCCCCAGTCCCCGTCACAACTTCCAAAGCCAAACAGTTATCAGCTTGAGAACCATAACGAAAAGAACTCAAACCTAAACCAGCAGCGCAGAGAGTTCCCCCCAAAGTCACTTCAAAGTTATTGGTCAGGACTGGGGGAATTACACCATCAGGTATAGCAGTATCAATAACTTGCTTCCAAGTCACACCAGGGTCAGCTTGGAACCAGAGTTCATCGGGGCGGAAATCATCAATTTGATTGAGATTCCTCATATCTAGGAGGATTCCCCCTTGATTCAAAGATTGACCACTTAAAGAAAGTCCCGCACCCCGTGAGGAAATTGTTAAACCCTGTTGAGCAGCATATTTAATTGCTTGAGCAACATCACTAGAATCTTGCGGACGGATGACAATTTGGGGCTGTTTTTTAATAATGTTACCAAAATCTTGAGAAACTGCTTCTAAGTCTGATTCTTTGTTACTAACTTCTCCGGCAATAATCTTTTTTAAGTCTGTAAGTATACCACTCATAACTTTAGTTTAAATTATAGTTGTTTCTTAAGAATCTTGTGTTTTATGTCCCAGCAACTGTTTAATTAATCACAAATTCTTTATAATTAATGGGAATTGATACTAGTGAAAAAAACGAATTTTCAGCATTTTACAACCGATTGCGCACAAACTAGGAATTAATCCTATGAGATCAAAAAACCGAGACATTACCTGAGATAAAGTAATTTTATTGTCTGTGTTCATCACCGGTAAATTATTTGTACTTCTTTCATACTTGAATACACAAACACAGTCACCCTCTGCTTGTTTACTCAAAATTGCCGCCTTGATTCCCGGAAAAGCTCTTCTGGTAGCTTCTTGTTCCATTTCGCAGAAGACACGACAAGGACTATCAAAACCGTACTCTTTCGCCAAGGATAAAACTGGGCAAACTCTTTGTATTTCTAATGCTGCATCTGTACCATTTTGGGAAATATCTACCACATCCATCACAAAACCCATTAATCCCAGCAAGGGTGCAGCTTGGGTGAAACCTTTCGCTAAGGTGTTATGCTCGATAAAAGTACCCATCAGCGCCTTTTGTTGTTCAGGATATTTTGCCATCATTTGTTCAAAAGCGGCTGCATCTCCTTTTTCTGCAACCAGATTTTTGTATCTTTGTAATCTCTTGCGAAACAAATTCATGGCTTTAGATTCATCTAGATTGATGATATCTTCCATGCGGAGATTACCTGTAACTAGTTCCTTTTCCATGGTCATTTCTGATTGAATAAATTATTTATATACTGGAATACAGGCAAAGTAGAATTATCCACACTAGTACATATTTACAAGCATTCAGACATGATAATGCCATATCTATTTCTATGTCACTGCTCAAAGATGTATCTTTTCTGGTTTTGTTAAAAGTAAAGTCTTTCTTCATTACCTGTAGTCGCTATATGTTGGTTTGATATTAAATTTTGATGTTAAATTGTGTTCCATCATCTTGGGAGCCATCAAAACCGATTTACAACCACTCCCGAGGATTTTTCAAGACTTCTTTTAACATAGCTTCTTTGCTACCGGGAATAGGTTGATCATCATATTCCCAACTAGCAGAGGGAGGCATACAGTTAAAAACACTTTGTTGGTTAACCATACCACTAGCTAAACCAAAACGCACCCCGCGATCGCATGATAAGATAAACTCTACATAGCGCCCACGTACCAGATGTTGCCAATACTTATTTAGCTTTGTAAAAGACATATCTTTACGCCTTTCCAAAATTGGCATATAAGCAGGGATAAAAGCATCAGCGCAATCAGTCACAAAATCAAGTAGTTTTTGCGGATCTTGATTATTTAAATGGTCAAAGAAAATTCCCCCAATACCGCGGTGTTCACCGCGATGTTGTATGTGGAAATATTCATCACATGACCGTTTAAACCGCGGATAATAAGAAGAATCATACTGATCACAAACCTGTTTATGCACCTGATGAAAATGAACTGCATCTTCCTCAAACAGATATGCTGGTGTTAAATCAGCACCACCACCGAGCCACCAATAAACCGGTTGGTCACCATGACAAATCTCGAAATAGCGGTAGTTAGCATGAGCAGTGGGAGCCATGGGGTTATGGGGATGGATGACAAAACTAGAACCTGTAGCGAAATAGCGGTTAGCCTGACTGCGGGTGATTTTATCAGCTACATCTGTACCCAGAGCGCCCGATTGCTGAAAAGACATTCCCGGAGGTAACTCACCTTCTATGGCTACATAATTCACCCCTACCTTTTCCAACACATTACCATTGTGCAGAACCCGGTCAATATAGATAGCATCTTGACTACTTTCACCCACCTTCCAGACTCCCTCCTGGTCACGATTCCAGGACTGTTCACACAGATGCTTACCATCCAACGCTTCCAGAGCCTGACAAGTATTATCAAACATCCGCCTGAAAAACTTATCAATAACTCCACGCATTCCTAGTTCCTCAGTGATTTTTTCCAGTACATGGTTCATACTTATCTCCCCAGTATTAGTCAAATACTTATATCAACCTGCGTGTATTTATCTACCAGAAATCATTATTGCTACAAAACTCAACCCCATATAAACTCAGCACCCAAAATAAAACCTTCTGATCTGGGGTTCCCTATCTTTTAGTTTTTATCCTGACTCAATCCATCAAAGTCAGTCTGAAAGCTTTGCAAAAACCGCCGAAAAGTAATATCTAAAGCATCAGCAGCTACATGAACTTCCTCTGATATTTTTGGTATTGGTTGAGAATTTAAACTTGAAACCACTACTGTATCTTCTTGTGCTAATTTGTGGTCAAGCTTTCTAAAAAATCCATCAAGCCAAGGAAATGGTAAAACATTGCGATATAACACCCGTTTAACACGAGTCGTATGATCATCAATAGGTAGGTGAGCCACTAAAACGCCAAACTTGACATCAAACCTACTACCGCGACCCACACTAATTTCTGCCAGAGTAACATTAGGTAGATATAAGGTCAATTTTGTTTTCAGTTCTGGTCGTCCACCCAATAAAAAGTTTAAGAAACTTTTGGAGTTACCTAAAGATTCATAGTTAACCTTAGCCACAGCACCCCAATCATATTTATCAACTTGATAGTTAATAGTTGTATTTATGGGTATTCTCTGCCCAAAAGATTTTTTATGGACGGCGATTACATGGGTAAAATCAAGATTAGCTTCCATGAGCCGAGCATAGTTGGCATTATCTATACTATCGTCATATACAGGGCGCATAGTCGATACCATGTACTCTGGAAAAGTCGGTAAAGGAGGGCGTTCTGTTGCTGGTAAATCACCATAAAATAGCCAGACAAAACCATATTTTTCCTGGGTTGGATAGTGAGGAACACGAGCTTTTTTAGGTACAGGGGTATCAGGTGGATTAGAGGGAATTTCAATACATTCGCCATCAGCTTGAAATTTCCAGCCATGATAGGGACACCGGATACAATCCTTTTCAATCCAACCCAGAGAAAAAGCAGCCCCGCGATGGGGACATTGGTCATTTAAAGCTACTATTTCTCCTTGAGAGTTGCGATAAAGAACAAATCTCTGATTGAACATCAAAACTTGCTTTGGCCTATTGGTAATTGCAGAACTAAATTCACAAGCATACCAAAAGTTTTTCAACATCAGCGCCTTTACTTCCTTTTTCTTTGTGTAATTGGCGTAACGGGTAATTACTTTTTCATAATTATTAGCCTCACAAGTGAAAATAAATCAAATCTATTTTGTCAATGACCGTTCTCGTTGATTTTGATGATAATTCAAACCCCATCCCATAGCTAAATATTTTTGTCGTATCTGGCGATAAGCCAGGTTCATAGCATCAGCAGCAACATGAACTTCAGTTGTTAAATTATCTGGGATTAATTGGGGAATTTGTGACTCTGTGACTATTTTATCTTCTAAACCAACTTGATGATGAAACTTGATAAATAATCTATCTGCCCAAGCATAGGTAAAGAAATTACGCAGTTGAATTCGTTTACTAATGGTTCTCTGGTCATTAACGGGAACATGAATAGCATAGTTGATAATTTTACCACGACCAAAGTCACTTTCAATTTTAGTTATATTGGGTAGGTAAAAGCTAATTTTGGCATTTAATTGTGTCTTTTTTGGACCGAAAAAAGATTTAAAGATGCCATTTTTGGGCTGGGTATAATTCCTGTAGATAATTTTGGTACTTATGCCCCAATCTTCATCTTTAATGACATATTCATCTACTGTGGTATCCTCTGCCAAGCCCGCACCAAAGGAGTTACCATGAACTGCATAAAGATGGGCGGGGTCAAGTGCATTTTCTATGACACGGGTATAGTGAGTTTGCATCTCATATTCTAAGTAAATTGGATGCATTTTGGGGTCTTGATATTCTGGGAACGGAGGAATGGGTGGACGTGATTCTGCTGGTAAATCTCCGTAGAATATCCAGACAAAACCATATTTTTCTTGTACTGGGTAGCTCTTGACATTAGCTCTGGGTGGAATTGGTGTTCCCATTTCATTAGCAGGGATTTCTACACATTTCCCATCGGCTTGAAATTTCCATCCATGATAGGGACAACGGATACAGTTGTCTTCTCGCCAACCTAGAGATAATGCTGCACCTCTATGGGAACACTGGTCTTTTAATACAACTACTTCGCCTTGAGAATTGCGATAGAGAACAAATCTCTGATTTAACATCAAAACTTGTTTAGGCTTGTTAGTAACGGCTGAGGTAAATTCACAAGCGTACCAGAAATTTTTTAGCATTTCTCAGCTTTGAAATAAATAATTGATTGGAGTTTTGTGATCCTAAATTTTTGGCTAAAAATCGGTTTTTATGAAGCTATTGCTGATTTTTGTGGCTTTTAGTCTGTAGTTTGGCGATGAAACATTTTTTGACAGATTTTTTCTGCTGTCTTTTGCTTACAGGTATTTATTGCAGCTAATTTAAGCAAATTGAGATCAATTTGCTTGCTATTGCGCCTGTGATATTCATTTGCTGGTGCTGACACTTTCTGGATGCTATAGCCTTTGTTATGTGTCATCTTTCGGATAGATTTACTTCTCTTTCCTGGGGTACAGGTGATACTATACCAATTAACTGATGCATTAGTCAACTAGTTAATATTTTTCCCTGATGAACCATTACACGAATAAACTGGTTAATAAGTTTATTACTTGGAGTATAGTGTGGCACAAGGAGAAGCTTCGATTCGGGTTTACCTTCCCCCTGAAATTAAAGACAGGTTTAAAACAATTTGCTTTTTTAAAGGATTGAATATGTCTGATGTTTCCGCTGAACTTATTGAAGATTGGTTAGCTAAAAATGAGATGGAACTACCAAATTCCGCGAAAATTTCACCATCGCCCACAGGTCAAAATGGTAATAGGTCAGCATGATTCCAAAAAGTTGATTAAATAAGCTGCAACTGTAATTGTAGTTCTGCTCTGGGTGTGTAGTTACACCGGGGTAGTTAGTTGTTAAAGCTTGGTATGCTATTATGCCAACCTGGAATAACTGCTGATGGATTTGGTGATAATTGGGTAACAACTATGGTTGAAACCCTGATTTAGCCATATTTTCATGGATTATATTGCATAAATTTGACCGCAATACCAGCGCCGACCAGAACCGTCTGGTTTTAGACATGGGGGTAAGGCGCTGGCGAGTTTATTCGCAGTCACGTTGACACTGACAAAAAAAAGTATCAAGACTGGGTATGGGTGCAAAATTCCTCCCTATTCCCTAGTTATATCCATCCCCGGCTATAGGAAAAGTGTAATCTGAGAACAAAGGTAGATCCGGATTGTCGCGGCGGGTTTCTTCATCCAGAACATGGACGACTTTGTTATAAATGTCTTCTGCTTGTTGTGGGGAATCGCCAATACTGGTTAATCCCAATTTACCAAACTGGGAAAGACAACCCATAAGATGAAAAACCGTCCCTGTTTCGGTACCGCTATCAAAGTGCAGCCGGTGATGGGCGATAATGTCCATCAAATCGTTGGGTAGTAATCCCCGATATGGGTCTTTTTGCAGGTTGTCGGTGGCTATATAGTATTTAGGCCGCCCTTGTTGACTGTAAAATAACCCTGTGGCTAGGTCGTAACGTCCGTTGGTTAATAATTTCAGGGTCATAAAGGGGTGAGTTGTACCACCCTTACGTAAGTTAATTTCAATGGCTTGAATGTCCCATTGGCCATTTCCTTGGTCAACGGTGATGAAATCTACGCCAAATCTTTCTAATGCGCCTTTTTCGGCGAGTTTTTTACCGATTTTTAAACCAAATTCCTGCAATTGTAACCGATAGCTAGAATCAGCGGGAAATTTACAACCTAGATAAATCTGTCCGTCTGGACCGCCTAGAATTTGGTCATGGGTGGAGAGAATTTCTACTTCTCCACTAGGTGTGATGCGTCCTTGGACACTGGGCGATCGCTTATTTTCTCCTTCTATAAATGCTTCTGCGATCGCCCCTAGTTCCGTAATCCGTGCGCGAAAATTCCCCCAACTTTCTTTTGCGGACTGAAAGCGCATAGTGGAGAAGCGATCGCCGATTGTGGCTATTGTTTGGCTGCGAGGAACTTTCCCTGGTGCTACATCCATGATGGGGCGCAAATCTAATAGGGCGTTTCCTTCCCCAGAAATTCCTTCATTGAGTTTGATTACTATTCTTTGTAGTGTTGGTTGGCGTTCCCATAAATCACTAGCAACTTCTGCCAAATTTTGGTGATTCCATACCTTTTCGCTACCGTCTGGTAATGGTACTCCACTTTCTGCAAATATTTGGCGACTACCGCTTTTTGTCCCCCAGGTCTGTAGGTTTGGGGCGACTGCATATAATGGTACATTTAATTGTAAAGATAATTCCGCCTCTAAAAATGTGGAGTTGTAGCAGGTCATAAAGGATTTTTCTAGCCTTAATGCTTGGCGAATCCGCTCTAGCAACCGGGGACGTTCTAGAATTTTGGCGGTTAGAGGTCTGAGGGAAGCATCATAAGTGGAAAGTAGTAACAGGCGATTGCGGGCATGGGAAAATGGGATTCCTGGTAATAATTGTAAATAGTAATCAATAATACTAGGATGCAAAGGCATGGAAGTGACATAAATTAGTCTAGTGCGGGGATTTCGCAACCGCATCAAACAAAATAGTAATCTTTCTTCATAATGCTCACAGCCTTCTACTTTATGCAGTTCATGCTGGTCGATGCTCAGGGAGGGAATAATTAAAATATCCGCCTCACTATTGTCAAATAGTTCAATAGTCGGCCAGCGATCGCATAAACTTAACTGAAGATGCCGAAACTTATCAATTTTGTCGGAATCTGAAATATTCAGCGTCACCATAATCCCTAGTCCGTCTTGATTCCCAAAACTGCTTTACCTCTCTGGTATATACTAAAAAGCATCACATACCCCGAATGTGCAACACTTCTTTGAGTACCGAGTTAAGCACTAAAAACACCTAATTAACTCAACTTAAAAAAACTTAATAAGGAGATTCAATAGTTATCAAACAGGTGTTGGATGTATTGATGTTTAACTATATTGACCTACTTAATTATAAGTAAACGCGAATAAATCAAATGTATAGAGATGTTACGCAGGATGTTTGAGTTGAGTTAATGGGTCAATTACCTTCTAAAATATACAAATTAACTAAAAACGTTTATTACTGTACTTGTTGTTCATATCCGGAGGGGAATCATGGGACGTCCAATCATTTTGGGAATTGTCGGTGACAGCGCCGCAGGTAAAACAACACTGACCAGAGGAATTGCTCAGGTACTAGGACCTGAAAATGTCACCGTCATCTGTACCGATGATTATCACCGTTATGATCGTCAACAACGTGCAGAAATTGGCATCACGGCGCTGCATCCTGACTGTAATCACCTCGATATTATGCAGCAGCACTTATCCCTTTTACGCACCGGACAGCCCATTCTCAAACCGGTTTACAGCCACAAAACAGGTACATTTGAGCCGCCACAATACATCCGACCTACGAAGTTTGTGATTATTGAAGGGTTGCTCGGTTATTCTACTAGGGTAGCTCGTGAAGCCTACGACGTGAAAGTATATTTAGCGCCCCCGGAACCCCTACGCGCCCAATGGAAAGTTAAACGCGATACCCAAAAGCGGGGGTATACTCCCGAAGAAGTTTTGGCAGAACTAGAAAAGCGTGAACCAGATTCAGAAAATTTTATTCGTCCCCAACGACAATGGTCTGATATAGTGGTGAGTTTTTATTCCCCTAGTGATGATGTTGATGATGGCAATGGACATTTAAATGTGCGGTTAGTGTTACGACCGACAATCCCCCATCCTAATTTTACCTCAATTCTCAACTTAACTGATGGTAATTCTGATTCGGCAATCCGTTTAGGGTTAGACCGGGATATGAGTAAACCTGTGGATGTGCTGGAAGTTGATGGTCACGCGACTTTAGAACAGGTAAGTAAATTAGAGCATATTTTATGTTCCGATATGCCTTACTTACTCAACGTGTGCGATCGCGAAGTTAATCCCGAACTAGGAAAAGTTGCGGGAACTACTGGGGAAACTTTGCAAAGTTATCCTCTGGCGCTCACACAGTTGATTATTACCTACCATATGCTCAAAGCTACCCAGATGTATCAATAAATTGGCACTTAACTGTACTCAATACAATAGGGGTTTTTGTGAGGCTTGTTGCCCATAATATAGCAATTACCAAGCTAATTCAGCCAAAGCCACAGCCCCCCAAAGGGGTGCATCATCACCCAAAGCGGCCGGAACAATTGTCAAATCAATTTCTGGTAAAGCTGTTTTTCGCGCCGCTTTGCGGACTACATCCCACCAATTATCCCCTGATTTAATTACACTTCCACCTAAAATAAACAAGTGGGGGTTAATCAAATTCGCCACGTTACCAATACCCACACCCAAAGCCCAAGCACCTTTGAATAGAATCTCCTGGGCTAATTCATCACCTTGGGATGCAGCAGCACTTACTACCTTTCCCGTAATTAAATTTAAATTATTACCTACCAACCTCCGTAATATTTCGCCTCTGTGGGGTTGATTTTGCCAAGTTTCCCGCAGATTATGCGCCATATAAGGGCCAGAAGCTAACCGTTCCACACATCCGCGCTTTCCACACAAACACACAGGACCAGCAGGATCTATAACCATGTGTCCAA
The DNA here is from genome assembly GCF_029891665.1 of Anabaenopsis sp. FSS-46. Lineage (NCBI taxonomy): Bacteria > Bacillati > Cyanobacteriota > Cyanophyceae > Nostocales > Nodulariaceae > Anabaenopsis > Anabaenopsis sp. FSS-46. The sequence goes on from NZ_JANQDG010000118.1 coordinate 49,853, forward strand.
TTTCACCCGCCATTCCCCCCATACCCCGCCAAGGCTGGCCGTTGATTATCCAACCACCACCTACACCAGTGCTAATGGTGATATAAAACAAGCTGTTGTTTCCTATACCAGCACCAAAGCGATATTCTCCTAAAGCGGCGACGTTAGCATCATTATCTACACTCACCGGAACAGTAAATTTATCTTGTAGTAAATCTTGAAGGGGAATATTTTCCCAACCAGCAACATGATGAGATAGTCGCACAGTTCCAGTGGTGGCGTCTACGGGTCCGCCAAAACTAACACCAATTGCATCAGGTTTTTGTGATTGTAGTAAAGAGTCAATCAGCGAGTACATGATTTCTAGGTCCGTGGTAGCATTACCATCATCTGGAGATAAACAACTTTCATGGCGTAACCATTCCCTAGAACCAATATTTACCAGTGCTGCGGCCAACTTCGTACCGCCAAAATCTAGGGCCAAGATTAATGTCATAATGTCTCAACAAGAAAAAATATTTTTGTGGAATTTACAGCTTGAAAACTCGTTCTCATTACTGGCAATTATTACCTTATCTGAAACCCCATTGGCAAAATATTACTAAGGGATTTGTGGGGATTATCGGTTATGTACTGGCGACTTTAACCTTAATTAATCTTGCGGGTAGATTGGCTGAACCCTTTGGTAAGGGTGATATAGTAGCGATCGCTCAATTAGCCGGAATGCTGCTTTTAGTCTTTTTGGTGCGGGGATTTTTTCAGTCTGTGCAAGATATGTACATGGCGAAGGTGGCTTTAAGGGTAGCTTTTGACCTCCGCAAGCGGGTTTACTCCCATCTGCAAAAACTGGATTTGAGCTATTTTGAAACGGCAAAAGCGGGTGATTTATCTTACCGCCTCACTGAAGATGTTGACCGGGTGGGGGAAGTTGTGAATAAGGTCTTTCACGACTTTATACCTTGTATTTTGCAGCTGGTGGCTATACCTGTCTACATGATTTACCTGAATTGGCAACTAACATTAGCTACAGTGATTGTAGCGCCACTGATGGGAGTTTTAATTGGCTGGTTTGGTGAACGTTTACGCAAGTACTCTGTTAAAAGTCAAAATCGTGTTTCTGGGTTATCGGCAATTCTCACGGAGGTATTTAGCGGTATCCGTTTAGTCCAAGCTTTTGCGGCAGAAAATTATGAAATTGCTCGGTTTGGAAATGAAGCAGAACGCAGTTTTCAAGCTAAATACTCCGCCGACCGCCTCAAAGCAGTTCAAATACCTATAGTGGGGTTTCTAGAGGCTGTCAGTGCCATATTTTTATTAATAGTGGGGGCATGGCAAATTGCCCAAAATAACTTGACGGTGGGAGAGTTTTTTAGTTATTTAACTGCGGCGGCGTTGTTAATTGACCCTATTGGTCATACTACTCATAACTACAACGAATTTAAGCAAGGTGAAGCATCCGTTGACCGGGTTTTTGAGTTGATGGCTATTCAACCGACGATATTAGAAAAGTCTGAGGCGATCGCTTTACCGCCGGTGAAAGGGCAAGTAGAATATTGTCACGTGTCTTTTACCTATAAACCAGGGGAACCTGTATTAAAAGATATCAATTTGTTGGCATTACCGGGTGAGTCCATCGCTTTAGTGGGTGCTTCCGGTGCTGGTAAAACTACCTTTGTTAATCTCCTACCTCGGTTTTATGACCCCCAAGCAGGTAAGATTTTGGTTGATGGTGTAGATATTCGCGATGTTAAGCTTTATAGTCTGCGGCGACAAATTGGTATTGTTCCCCAAGAAACTGTGATGTTTTCCGGAACTATTGCCCAAAATATTGCTTTCGGTCAAGATAATTTTGACATGGAAGCAGTCACCGCAGCTGCTAAAATTGCCAACGCTCACCAGTTTATTAGTCAGTTACCAGAGGGTTACTATACTTGGGTGGGTGAGCGGGGGGTAAATTTATCCGGTGGACAACGCCAAAGAATCGCGATCGCCAGGGCGGTATTTCTCAACCCGCAAATTTTGATTTTAGATGAGGCTACATCTGCTTTAGATTCTGAGTCGGAAGCATTAGTACAAGAAGCATTAGAAAGACTGATGGCGAATCGCACGGTGTTTATTATAGCTCACCGCTTAAGCACTGTCCGCCGATGCGATCGCATTTTAGTGATGGAAAAAGGGGAAATAGTTGAATCAGGAACCCACACAGAATTATTAGCACTTAACCAACGCTACGCCCGATTTTATCTCAGACAGCAACAAGGTCATCTACCCACAGAGAGTTCAAAAGAATGTTGAAAAAAATTCTGGTTTTTATGGTTCTTTGTGGTGCGGTAGTAGGATGTCAATTCTTCCCTGGGAATACCAATCATACCACCACTAGGGTCTTGAGAATTATAGACGGCGACACTATTGAGGTGAAAAGGGATGAACAAACAGTTACTGTACGTTTAGCTTGTATCGACGCACCGGAGCGAAAACAGAAGCCCTGGGGGAGTAGATCAACTGCAACATTAAAACAATTACTGCCTATTGGACAAGATGTCAGCCTCAAACCCCTATATACTGATGAATATAATCGCTTAGTATCTGAGGTGTTTGTGGGCGATCGCAATCTTAGCCTAAGTATGGTCGAAGAGGGGCAAGCTGTAGTTTATCACTATTTCCTGCGCAATTGTCCAGAGTTGAGAAATAGTTTATTGCAGGCCGAGAAATCTGCAAAGAGTCAGAAATTAGGTTTTTGGAATCAACGCCGCCCTCAAATGCCTTGGGATTTTCGGCGTTTCAACAAATAGTTTAAACAAATAATACAATACGGCGGATTTGATCTAATTGAGGTAGACCAGGGCGGTCAGGATGCGTACCTCACTATAGTTTGACAATTAATATCTGTATTTTATACTGTCAAATATTCACCCAAACAAAAAACGCCCCCCATTTCTGAGAGGCGGTTTCGATTCAGCTAAACTTTATGATTAACCGTTGATTGCAGGAGCAGTCAAAGCAACAGGAGCAACTTCACCAGCAGCCAAGTCTAAGGGGAAGTTGTGAGCGTTACGCTCGTGCATTACTTCCATACCCAGGTTAGCGCGGTTGATGACATCAGCCCAGGTAGCGATGACGCGACCTTGAGAATCAATTACTGATTGGTTGAAGTTGAAACCGTTCAAGTTGAAAGCCATGGTGCTTACACCCAAAGCGGTGAACCAGATACCGATTACAGGCCAAGCAGCTAGGAAGAAGTGTAGTGAACGGCTGTTGTTGAAGGAAGCGTATTGGAAGATTAAGCGACCGAAGTAACCGTGAGCAGCTACGATGTTGTAGGTTTCTTCTTCTTG